>DASTUJ010000166.1 GCA_035759705.1 Actinomycetota bacterium
GCGAGAAGATGATCCGCCTCTCGGTCGAGGTCTCGGTCACGCCGCCAGGGGTCTCGTAGCGGGTGGCTGCGGGAAGCAGGATCACCTCGTCCGCCGGGTCGACCAGCATCTGCGACGACACCACGATGTCCATGTGCACCCGAAGCGGCACCCGGCCCAGCGCCTGCTCGACGAACGGCGGGTCGGGCATGACCTCCAGGAAGTTGCCCCCGGCGCTGAACAGGACGTCCAGGTCGCCGGAGTGCGCGGCGTCGATCATCTCCGGCGCCACCAGGCCGGCGGCCCAAGGGACCGGCAGCCCCCACTGCTCCCCCAGGCTTGCGGCCGACTCCTCGGAGACGGCCACCCCGCCCGGGAAAACCGTCGAGTAGGCCCCCATCTCGGCGCCCCCCTGGACGCCGGAGTGGCCCCGGATCGGCATGAGGCCGCAACCTGGGCGCCCGACGAAACCCTTTGACAGGCCGAGGTTCACAATCGCCCGCACGTTGTCCTCGCCGTATGCGTGCTGGGTGACGCCCATGCTCCACACCAGAACGCAGGTCCGGGCGGCTCCGAGCATCTCGGCGAACGCCTCCATCTCGGCCCGGGGCAGGCCGGCCAGCCGCTCCAGCTCCTCCCACGGCTGGTCCTGCAGCGTCGAGGCCAGCTCGGCGAACCCGGTGGTGTGGGCGTCGACGAACGACCGGTCGACCAGCCCAGCCTCGACCATGTGCTTGAGCGTCCCGTTTAAAAACCCGACGTCCCCGCCGGTGTTGATCTGGAAGAAGCGGTCGGTGATCTTGGTCCCGAACAGAGCCGACTCGGTGTTGCTGGGGACCCAGTAGCGCTCCATGCCCGGCTCCCGGTAGGGGTTTACGCAGACCACCTTGGTCCCCTCCTTGCGGGCGTGGTAGAGGTACTTCATCGCCACCGGCTGGTTGTTCGCCGGGTTCGAGCCGATGAAGACGACCAGGTCGGACCCGATCCAGTCGGAGTAGGAGCAGGTCGTCGCGGCGACGCCCAGGCCTTCCTTCAGGGCGAAGGTCGACGGGGCGTGGCAGACCCGGGCCGCGTTGTCGATGGAGTTGGTGCCCATCGCCCGTACCGCCTTGCCGGCGGCGTAGTAGGACTCGTTCGGCATCCCCCGGGAGGTCAGGTAGAAGGCGGTGCGCTGCGGGTCGGTCGCCCGGATGCGGGAGGCGATCCGGTCCAGCGCCTCGTCCCAGGTGACCCGGCTGAAGCCCGGGTCGCCCCTGCGACGCAGCATCGGGTAGGGCAGGCGGCCCAGGTTGCGAAGGTCGGCGCTGCGTCTGCCGGCGAGGCGCCTGACGTCTTCCAGCAGGCCGTCGTCCATTGCCGCCATGGTGTTGAGGCTGAGCAGCCGAAGCCGGACGTTGCATAGGTGGATCTCGTCGACCGTCCAGTCCCTCATCCCCTTGGTGCCGAGCGCACACCCGTCGCACACACCCTGGTTGAGGATCCTCCAGGCGTAGGGGAGCTCCTTGCGGTTCTCCTTGACGGCCTTGAGGATCTCGAGGTAGTTGTTCGGCCGCCCCTCCCCTATGCCGAAGGGCTTGGGCGAGGCCCACAGGGACGGCTGCCAGCGTTTGTTCACCATTCGATTGTCGCCGCTGCCCGCCGGATTGGGAAACTAATTAACCTGGTGTTTTCCCTACCTGCCGCGCTTAACGACTATTGTTCTGGCCGTGGAATTCCGGTTGACCCACTGGCGAACGTCCTCGGCCCCCGGCGAGCGTGAGGTCAACTCCATCCTGAGGCGCGAAGGCCTGCGGGGCCACCGCTGGTCGAACGGTCCCGGCGTTCGCTACCGGTCGCACGCCCACGAACAGGGCAAGGTCATCTACTGCCTGGACGGCGGCATCGTGTTCCACGTAGCCGGAACCTGCGTCGAGCTGAGCCCCGGGGACCGGCTGGAGATCGAACCGGGAATCGTCCACTCGGCCGACGTAGGCCCCCACGGTGTCATCTGCCTGGAGGCTATGAAAGACTCCGCGTAACACCCGGCGGTGAAATCCGGCCTTCCGGTCCCGGAAAGGACTAGATTCATCGCCTGCAATCAAGGGGCGGAGTCCGTGAAGTTGACTCGAAAGCGAACAACCTGGCTTTTGTTGACCGTGGCTCTGATTGCCGCGCTCGTCGCCGGGACCTCCTCCGCCGACAACAACTGTGAAGCATCGGGTCCGGGCGCCGATTCGACCGCCTGCGAGCAGGAGATATCCATCGTCACCGGCGACACCGGGAACTCCGGGGACACCGGGGACGCCGGCGCGGGCGGGGGCTCCGGTCCGGCCGGCGACGGGGCCCGCGGAGGAAACAGCGGAGCCGCGGCGGGCGGCCGGGGGAACGGCGGTAGCGGCGGAGCGGGCACCGGGGGGACCGGTCCGGGCGGCAGCGGCAACGGCGGAAACGGGGGCGACGGCGGTGCAGCAGGCGGTGCCGGGGACTACTCCGGGGCAACCACCAGCGACGGGTTCGGCGGCGGGGGCTCGGGCGGAGGCGGCGGAGGCGGGTCGTGTGACGGCTGCGCAGCCATATCGAGCACCAGCGCCGGCGACGGCGGCGAAGGCGGGGACGGCGGAGGCGGCGACGCCGAGTCCGGCGGAGGCGGCGAGGCCGAAGAGGCCGGCGACTCCGGCGGCGGGGGCTCGGGCGGAGGCAGCGGGGGCAGCGGCGACTCCGGCGACAGCGGCAACGGCTGCGCCGACGCGGACAACAACAACTGCGAGGACTGACCGGCCCCAAGGCTCACGCGAAATCTTTCCGCCGGCTCCAATCCAACCAGAGGTCTTCAGCGAACAACCTTCGTACTCGCGGCCGCTTTTGGGCGGCGAGGAGGGCACCCTGCTCTGGGCCCTCAGAGCAGGGTGTCCGCCCCCTTTACCCGAGAAGGAGCACAAGGATGAGCGAGACTCGCGAAAAGGTCTGGGGGCTCTCGAAGGCCGACGCAGATTACGGGCCGTCCCCCACTCCCGGCTACGAATGCCGCAACTGCCGGTACATGTTTCCGAAGACGGCAATCGGGACCTGCAAGCTGGTCCGGGGATCGATCAAAGCCGACTACTCCTGCAAGGAGTTCAAGCCGGAGCCTCCGGTGGTATAGTCGAACACATGTTCGAGTCAGATCTGGACCTGAAGAGTGCGAAGCCCCTTGCCAGCGGGGCTTCGCACTTTTTGCGTCCGATTCTTTCCCGTACTTGACAGCTATGTAAGTACCCGTATGTAATTAGCTCCCGGCCCCAAGATGTGGTGTGGCTGGACCCCACGAACCCCTACGGGTTGGGGTAAACTAGACATATGCAATTCCCGGCAGAGTCGGGAGAAGGAGCGAAAAATGGCCATCAAAAGCGAGGACCTCGACGACCTTGGGCCGGTTACTTCCCTGACTGACCGCCGACCCGCAGCAAGCTGGACCTCCACCTACGACGCAGTCGAGTTGGGCGAGATCAAGTACCCCTTCGCCCTCGAGTACTTCGACCAGGGCTGCGCCAACACCTGGTTCCCGAAGGAGATCCCGCTCTCCGAGGACGTCGAGCAGTGGAACACTGCGCTCACCGACGTCGAGCGCCACTACGTCACCTGGATGCTCGGGTTCTTCTGCACGTCCGAGTCGCTGGTGGCCAACAACCTGGTCATGGCGCTCTACCCGCAACTGCCCATCCCCGAGGCCCGGCTGTACCTCGGCCGCCAGGCCTACGAGGAGATGAACCACACGGTCACCTTCGACTACGTGATCAAGACCCTGAACCTGGACCGGGAGGCCATCTTCAAGATGCACGCCACCTGTCCGGAGATGGCCGCCAAGGAGAAGTTCGAGACCGAGCTGACCCGCGCGCTCATCGAGGGCAACTTCACCGATGAGGACGACCGGATCCGTCACCTGATCCGCAACCTGGTCGGCTACTACGTGATCATGGAGGGCATCTTCTTCTACACCGGCTTCATGGTCGGGCTGAGCTTCGAGCGCCGCCGGCTGCTGAAGGGCCTGGGCACGCTGATCCGCTACGTCCTGAAGGACGAGTCGATCCACCTGGCGTTTGGTGTCGACCTGATCTCGGCCATCGTCGCCGAGAACCCCCAGGTCATGACGCCTGAGTTCAAGGAGGAGATCACCGGCCTGATCCGCACTGCGGTCGAGCTGGAGACGGCGTACGCCGAGGTGGCCATGCCCGACGGGATCCTGGGCCTGAACAAGAGCGTGTACGGCCAGTACTGCCGCTACATCGCCGACCGGCGCCTGCAGAAGATCGGCTTCGAGAAGATCTACGGCGACAAGAACCCGGCGAAGTGGCTGATCACGCAGAACGACATGCCGGAGCTGATCAACTTCTTCGAGTCCAAGCCGATCGACTACGAGGCTTCAGTCCGGGGCTAGATTCAGCTTGGTTTACGCAGCCCTGGGGACTATCCGCTGGACAAAACCATTGACGGTGCGGCGAACAGTCCCCAGGGCTGCTTCGCGTCCTAGACCCCTTCCTTTCATGCGGGCAAGGCGGACGGGCTCCAGAGGGCATAATTGTCTCTATGCGTCGCCTACTTTGCCTGATGGTCCTGGTGTCGACGCTCATTGTTTTTCCCGTGCCTTCCGCCGGGGCCGCCTTCCCCAACGACACCGGCTTCACCGACACCCTGGTCGGCAACGTGGCATCGCCGACATCGATCTCCTTCGCCTCCGGCGGCCGAATGCTCGTCACCACCCAGGCCGGGACGGTCCGCGTATTCGTCAACGGCGCCCTGCAGGCCACCCCGGCGCTCACCCTCTCGGGCGTTTGCAGCTCGGGTGAGCAGGGCCTTCTCGGGTCCGCAGTGTCGGCAACCAATGAGGTGTTCCTCTACTACACCTCCAACCACAACGGCGACTGCTGGAACCGGGTCTCACGCTTCACCCTGGGAGCCAACAACCTGTTGACCGGCGAGGTGATCCTGCTGGA
>DASTUJ010000167.1 GCA_035759705.1 Actinomycetota bacterium
CCGCCGACCTGGACCCCATCGGGCGCCGCGACGTGCGCAACCAGATCGCAGCCCTCAAGGAACGGGGCGCCACGGTGATCCTCAACTCCCACCTCCTCAGCGAGGTCGAGCGCATGTGCGACCACGCCGCAATCATCCACAAAGGCCGCATGGTGGCCACCGGGCCGATGGACGAGCTGGTGCCGGAAGGCCAGGACCTGGAGAGCGTCTTTGTCGACCTGATCGAGAAGGCCGGATCGTGAACGCCGTACTCACCCTGGCCCGCTCCGCCATCACCGAACACGTCCGCCGAAAGCTCGTCCTGTTCTTCGGCGGGATGGCGCTGCTGGCCGGCCTCGGGCTGATCTACGTCTCGTTCAACCAGGACCTGTCCGCCACACTGGTGAACGCGGCGGTAGGAATGGCCACCGTCCTGTCGGTCACCCTTCTGCAGGGCATGGCCACGCTGGCTGCGGTGGCGGTGTCGATGAACAACATCGGCCGGCCCTTCTCCGACGGGGAGGCGATGCTGGTGCTCGCCCGCCCGGTCGCCCGCTGGCAGTACGCACTGGGCCGGCTGCTGGCGAGCATGGCGCTGGTCGTCGGCCTCTGCCTCCTGCTGGCGACGCTTCTACAGGGGGTCAACCTCATCGAGGACCGGGGCCTCGGCATGGAGTTGTGGGGTCACTGGGCGACGCAGGCGTTCAACCTGATGCTGCTGGTCGCGATCACCACCTTGATGTCGGCGCTGATCAACAACCCGGTTCTGGCCGCCTTCGTCGCCTTCTTCATCTACTCGGCGTCCAACGCGGTCTCCACGCTCTACCTTTTCGTCACCACCGGACGGGTGGGCGGCGCCGGCGGGGCGATAATCACCGCCCTCTGGTACCTGACGCCCAAGCGGCTGATCTCACCGCTGGCGCTGGAACAGTTGGAGCAGGGCGGCAACATTGCCGGGGCGAGCAGCATGCTGCTGATCGAGAGCGCGGGCGCACGGGTCGCCTGGGCGGTCGCCTACCTCGCCGTGATGATCGGCCTGACGTTCTTCGTGGTGCAGCGCAAGGAGATCTAAAGCCCTTTCGATTCGTCAGCCGACCTCGATATCAACAGGTAACCGGATTGGTGTCGGCCCTGCGGGGTAAGCTTTAGGTCGGGAAAACGAAGGGGCTACTCATGCCATCGAGATCGATTTGGAAGGGCGCAATCACCTTCGGCCTAATCACCATTCCGGTGGGCCTGTACACGGCCGTCGAGGAGAAGGACTTCCGCTTCAACCAGTTGCACGGCAAGGACAACGGCCGCATCAAGTACAAGCGCACCTGCAGCGTCTGCGGTGAGGAGGTCCCCTACGACGAGATCGTGAAGGGCTACGAGTTCGAGAAGGGCAACTACGTCGTCTTCACCGAGGAGGAGATGGACGCCATCCCCGCGGACAGCATCAAAGCCATCGACGTGGTCGCGTTCGTCCCGCTCGAGGAGATCGACCCGGTTTACTTCCAGAAGCCCTACTACGTCGCCCCCGAGCCCTCGGGCGTGAAGGCGTACAAGCTGCTGGAGAAGGCCATGAACGACTCCGGGCGCATCGGCATCGCAAAGGTCACGCTAAGGGAGAAGGAGCGCCTGGCGACCCTCCGGGTCCGGGACGGCATCTTCATCCTCGAGACCATGAACTGGCCGGACGAGATCCGCAAACCCGACTTCGCGGAGTTGGAGAAGGACGTCGAGATCCGCCCGCAGGAGCTCGCGATGGCGAAGAGCCTGATCGAGAACCTGTCGGACACCTTCCAGCCGGATGAGTTCCACGACACCTACCGGGAGCGCCTCGAAGCCGCCGTCCAGGCCAAGATCGAGGGCCAGGAGGTCGCGGTGGAGGCCACCAAGGAGCCCACTCAGATCCTCGACCTGATGGAGGCCCTGAAGGCCAGCGTGGAGGCGACGAAGGCCAAGACCAAGGCGGCCGAGAAGGAAGACAAGAAGGAAAAGGTCAAGGCGAAGAAGTCGGCCTAATCCTGCGCCCTACTCCGGGATCAGGCACTCCGCCGGGGTTTTGTCGTCCCGCAGGCCCTTGAACGAGGGCGCCCGCAGGCGCATCCCATTGGTCAGCTCCCGGTACTCAACCTTGGCCACCAGCTCGGGCCGGGCGAAGCGCACGCCCTTCGGCAGCTTGTCGGCGAACGGGTTCACCGGAGTCGCCAGCTCCTCCAGCTTCGCCTTGATCGAAACCAGGTCCCGGTCCTTGAACCCGGTCCCGACTGCCCCGAGGTAGCGCAGCCGGCCTTCGGTGTCGTAGGCACCGACCTGCAGGGCCCCCAGAGAGCTGGAGCGGGAGTTGGTCCCGGCGCTGTACCCGCCGACCACCACGTCCACGTCGTAGATCGCCTTGATCTTCAGCCAGTCCTTCGTCCGCCGGCCTGGGATGTAGTGGCTGTTGGAGAGTTTGGCGACAATGCCTTCCAACCCCTTGGCCTTGGCCGCCTCGAACAGCGCGCAGCCGTGGAGCGCGATGGGCTCGGACCTCAAGACCCTCTCGCCGAACTCCACGCTGCGGCCGAGCAGGTCCAGCCGGTCGGTCAGCGGGTGACCGCCGATCCACTCGCCGCTGCAGAACACCAGGTCGAACAGCACCAGGTCCAGCGATATCTGGCCGACACCCCGGGCGATGTCGGAAGGCCGGGAGAGGTTGATGCGGCTCTGCAGGAGCTCGAACGACGGCCGGGAGTTGGGGTCCAGGGCGACTATCTCCCCGTCGAGCACTGCGTTGGGAAGATGCAGCCGCTGGTGCAGGTCCTTGAACTCCGGGTACTGGTGGGTGACCTCCCGGCCGGATCTTGAATAAAGGCGAGTCGAAGCGTTCTCGCAGAAGGCTAGAACTCTTACTCCGTCCCATTTGACCTCAAAAAGGTGATCGGGAGAGTCAAATGCGTCCTTTATCAAGGTTGGCAACATTGGCGAAAAAACCCCGGGAAGCGCAGAATTCGCCCCAATATCACCCGTTTTGTTCAAAATGCGGTCCATTTCACTTAAGTTTTAGCTGAGAAAAACGACTCGGGGGTATTGCGTAGTTAACAGTGCCGACATATTCTCCCCTTGTTCCCAGCCCGCGAAGTTCGACTAGGTCTTTCAGGTCTCCCCATGAAAGAAATCACGTTTTACCTCGAACCAGGCGCATCTCCTGAAACCGATTGGCGGCAGCGCGCCAATTGCAAGGAGATCCCCGACCCGGACGTATTCTTCCCCATCGGTACGACCGGTCCCGCCCTGGATCAGATCGAGCAGGCCAAGGCGATTTGCCAGCCGTGCTGCGTTAAGCAGGATTGCCTGGAGTGGGCCATCGAGACCCATCAGGAATCCGGCGTCTGGGGAGGACTTTCCGAGGACGAGCGCAAGAGCGTAGCCGCGGGACGCCGCCACCCTTTTCTCGCCTAGCTCCCGGAGGACGGGACGAGCCCGCCTGGACGCTCGGTGGGGACAACAACGGAGAAGCTGGCCCCACCATCTGACATGTAGCTGAACGTTCCCGCGAGCTCGCTCTCCACCAGGGCCCGCACGATCTGAAGGCCCAGGCCCTTGTCCTTGGGGCCGAACCCCTCCGGGAGTCCCTTTCCGTTGTCGCCGACGTTCATCGTCAATACCCCGTCCACCCGCTGCATCTGGACCATCACGGTCCCCCCGGTCTCGCCGAAAGCGTGCTCGACCGCGTTCTGGAGCAACTCGACGAGAACCACCGCGAGCGGCGTCGCCAGGTCCGAGTGCAGCTTTCCCGGGTCCCCCTCCAGCCGGAGGGTGATTCGGCTGTCCGGGTGGAGCAGCCCCTCGGAGACCATCCTGATCAGCCGCCCGGCAACCCCGGCGAAGTCGACGTACTGGCCCGACTCCTTGGAGAGCGTCTCGTGCACCAGGGCGATGGCGGCGATCCGGCGGGTCGCCTCCTCCAGCTCCCGGCGGGCTTCGGGGTGAACCCGGCGGCCCTGGAGCCGCAGCAGGCTGGCGATGGTCTGCAGGTTGTTCTTCACCCGGTGGTGGACCTCCCGGATGACCGCCTGCTGTCGTTTCAGCTGGCGCTCCCGGTAGCGAAGCTGTGTGACGTCCCGAACCAGGACGATGGCGCCGGTTACCCGCCGGTCCCGTCCTTCGAGGAAGGGCAGCGCCCGCTGGAGCATGACCGAAGCCCCCACCTCGACGTCGATCTGGGCCGGCAGGCCGGTGGTCAGCGCCTGGGTCGCAGCTGCGGCGTCCACCCCGACGTCCATGAGCTTTTCTCCCTGCAGGTTGGTGACCACGCCCAGCCGGCGAAAGGCGGAGACCGCGTTGGGGCTGGCGTACATCACCTTGCCGAGCAGGTTCAGCCGGATCATGCCGTCCCCTACCCGGGGGGCGAGCTCCGGGTCCAGCGCCTCGCCGGGGAACGGGAAGATCCCCTGGCCGACCATCCGCGCCAGCACGGCGGCGCACTCCAGGTAGTTCTGCTCGAGCTCACCCCGGCGCCGGTTCTTCAGCGGTGCGCTGTGGATCGTCATCACCGCGCTCACCCGGTCCTCGGTCACGGGGACCGGAATTGCCTCGATCCGGATTGGGAGACCGTCGATGATCAGCGGCTCCTCGCTGCGCCAGGTCCGGTTCTCGGCGTAGACCCGGTCGACCACCGCCAGCTCCTCGGGCCGAAGCACCTTGCCGACGAGGTCGTGGGGGTAAAGGGTCTGGGTGGTGTACGGGCGCATCTGGGCCAGGCACACGAAACCACTGCCGCCCCGGAGCGGGCACCAGAGCAAAAGGTCGGCAAACGAGAGGTCCGCGAGCAGCTGCCAGGACATAAGCAGCCGGTCGAGGTGCTCCACCTCCCTCGGCGAGAGGTTGGTTTCGTCCCTAACTAGCTCCGTCAGCGTTTGCATAGTTCCTTCTGGGCCAACAGTAAGATGGAGTGGTGCCCGGGCCAACCCGATATACCAAGCTTACGGCCAACGAAATCCTGCCTGAGGTAAGGGAGCATCTTCGAAGCCTCCAGGATGCGTATAGCGAGGTGCAACGCCATCGAGCAGCGGTGGCCCTCAGGTCCCACACCAACGGCGGAGACCCGGCGGGTTCTGCGTGGTCCGAGCACTCGGACCGGGTCACCGAAGAGTTGGATTGGTTCGACCAAAGGAGCATCACCATCAAGGACATCGAACAGGGTTTGGTCGACTTTCCTGCCGTCATCGACGGGCAGG
>DASTUJ010000168.1 GCA_035759705.1 Actinomycetota bacterium
GGACTTCGCCAAGCGGGCGAGGGAGCTGTTCGACGTCCACAAGCACAAGACCCTCGCCACCATCCGCAAGGACGGGTCACCCCGCATCAGCGGGACGGAGATGACCTTCGTGGAGGACGACATCTGGTTCGGCGGGATGCCGAACTCGCGCAAGGCGCTCGACCTGCGGCGGGAGCCCCGGTTCGCCCTCCACGGGCCGACCGTCGACCCGTCGGACAACTGGAAGGGCGACGTGAAAATCTCGGGCAGGGCGGAGGAGGTCGACGACGACGGTCTCAAACGAAAGGTGGCCGGGCCGGAGGGGCCTCCCGGAGACTTCCACCTGTTCCGGGCGGATATCGCCGAGGTAGTGGTTACGGCGGTTGAGGGGAACTTCCTCAAGATCGACCTGTGGCAGGAGGGTAAGGGCCTGCGCAGCTTCAAGCGCACCTAGCCGGGCGGCTGCTCCGGTCCGTCCGGGGGGCCCGGAAGCTCTTCTTCGTCTTCGCCGTCGTCGGTTGAAGCCCCGGGGCCGACCGCCGACGCGAGCGCCAGGGCGTTCGGGACGTCCACCCGGCCCCTGCCGGTTTCGATTGTCACGTAGAACAGGCCTATGTTGCTGACCTGCCCCTTGTACTCGCCGGTAGAGGACTTGAGAACGGTCTCTTCGCCCACCATGAAGGGCCGCACGACCAGCAGCACCAGCCCGGCGAAGATGTTGCCGAGGGTCTGCTGCGCTGCGATACCGAGCACCACGCCGGTGAGCGCACCTCCCAGCAGCAGAGCCTCGATCCCTATGCCGACTGCGCCCAGCGACCAGAGGATCACGATCGTGAAGCCCGCCATCGACAGAATTTTGGCGAGTGTGACCGCCCGGGCGTCGCCGGTTTTCTCCCGGATTCCCTCCCGAACCGCCGATGCGAGCGCTCTCACGGCCACCCAACCTCCTCCGAGGATGAGTAGGGCGCCGACCACCGGGGCAATATCTCCTAGTTGGAGACTAGGATCGGTGACGTGGATGTGCCCGAACTTGGCCACGCCGGACCCGATGACGGCCACGAGGGCGGCCAGGGCCGCCCGCAGAAGCTTGCGGCGGCGGCGGGTCTGATCAGGCATGGGCAAAGGTTATCCTGACCAAAAGGAGAGCGAGCGGTTGACTGACACTTTGACGGAACTGGCTCCCCGGGAGCTGTGGCGGCATTTTGCTGAGCTGAGCCGGATCCCCCGGCCGTCGGGGAAGGAGCAGGCCGCCCTGGACTACGTCAGGGGGCTGGCCGAGGCCCGCAACGTGGGCTGGCGTCAGGACGACTACGGCAACCTCGTCCTGTTCCTCGACGGAGGTCCGGGACCCACGGTCGCGGTCCAGGCCCACCTGGACATGGTCTGTGAGAAGGAGCCGGACGTGCAGCACAACTTCGACACCGACCCCATCAAGGTCGCGGTCGACGGCAAGCGTGTGCACGCCGAGGGCACCACGCTCGGCGCCGACAACGGAATCGGTGCCGCCGCCGCCCTGGCTCTGTTGACCTCCGAGGACATCAAGAGGGGCCCGCTGGAACTCGTCTTCACCGTCGAGGAGGAAACCGGCCTTCACGGCGCGATGGCCTTCAACGCCGCCCTTCTGCAGTCCAAGATCCTGATCAACCTGGACAGCGAGGACCCCGACGAGCTGACGGTCGGCTGTGCCGGCGGCGCCACGGTCGAGGTCCGCCCGCCGTTGAAGTGGGAGCCGGTCCCCGAGGGCTGGGTGTCCCGCGAGCTCGTGGTCTCCGGCCTTCAGGGCGGCCACAGCGGCGTGGACATCGACAAGGGAAGGGCCAACGCGATAAAAATCCTTCTCGGTGTTCTGAGCGGACTGCGGTCCGCCCTGGAGGTAAGGCTGGCCGGAATGGAGGCCGGAAGGGCGCACAACGTAATCCCCCGGGAGGCCAAGGCGCGCATCGTTGTCTCAGAGTCGTCTGCCGCCCAGCTGGACGGCCTGGTCGAGAGCCTCGGCGAGAACCTTCGTGCCGAATGGGGCGACAAGGAGCCCGGCCTCACCCTGAAGGTCACCGAGGGAGCCCCGGCGGACCAGGTGCTCCAGGCCCGGTTCGAGGACGGCCTGCTGGAGATGATGAACAAGATTCCCGACGGTGCCCACGAGTGGAGCACCGACTTCCCGGAAAAGGTCGAGACCTCCAGCAACCTGGCCCAGGTCAGGGTCGACCCCGAGGAGACGGTGGTCCTGGCGAGCGCCCGAAGCCTCAGCGCACACAAGCTGTTCCGCACCCGTACCCAGATCGCCACCGCCGGGATGAAGTTGATGGCGAAAGCCACCGTCGTCGACAGCTACCCGGGCTGGGAGCCCGAGCTGGACTCCCACCTGCTGCAGGTTGCCACCCAGCAGTACGAGGCGGTCAACGGCAAGCCGGCGTCGATCCAGGTGGTGCACGCCGGCCTGGAGTGCGGGGTGCTGGTGTCGAAGAAGCCCGACATGCAGGCCATCTCGTTCGGCCCCCGGCTCACCGGCGCCCACTCCCCGAACGAGGCGGTCGACGCGGACACCGTGGACGCCATGTGGCGGCTTCTGGTGGGGCTGCTCGGAGCGCTGGCCGACGAGGGTTAGCGGCCGTTCGACGAGAAGTGCTGGTAGTCCTTGGAGCTGGTCCAGTACCCGCCCCACTGCCAGCCGATCGACGAAAACGCCTGCACGACGCCTCCTCCGGCCAGGATCATCCCCGGCCGGGCGTCGGACCGGTTGGTGAATGCGGCCCCGGCCGGAGGGTCGATCGGCCCGGAGCGCGGCAGGTAGGGGTTCTGCACGGGGTTGATGTCCAGGGCCCGGCCGTAGGAGTGCTGCGACCAGACGCCGGGTGAGTTCTCCACCTCCCGGCAGTTGAAGGCCGACGTGTTGTTCGCCGCCGTGGACCGGTCGTCGTCGGCGCCGTAAACGTCCACCAGCTCCATCCTCTCGATGGGGAACTCGAGTGCGAACAGCCGCCCCATTGCCCGAAGGACCTTGTCCGCCTGGTCACGGTGCACGACCAGCTCGCCGGTGTGGACCTGCCCGTCGAATCCCCAGTGGCTGAGGGTCAAAAGCCTCAGGTCCTCGACCGGAACCGGGCAGCCGGGCCGCCACGAATTCGGGAGCCGTCCGGCGTCCACCGGTGCCTGGACGCCGCTGAACTGAGGGCCGGCCGGTGTTTGCGATGCGGGCGGGGCAGGGGAAGTAGGCGGGGATGGAACGGCAACCGGAGAGGCGGGCGGTGAGATTGAAGGCGAAGTTTCAGCCGCTGGGGTTGAAGACGTCGGCGGAGTTGGGGACCTTGGCGGGTCGGCCTCCGGCGACGAGCAGCACGACAACGCCAAACCCAGAAAGGCCGCGATCACCACATTCCGTCGCACCGCCTAAGGTTAAACGGTGACCCGGACGCTTCGACTGCTCGCCCTGCTGCTGGTGGTAGGCCTGACCGGGTGCACGAGCGAGGACCCAGGCGCGAGCCCCGATAAAAGTCCGAACGAACAGTCCACTCCCACTCCGGGAGTCTCAGGCTCGCCTTCGGCGTCGCCCTCGCCGGCTCCGGCCCCTTCGCCCACCGAGATCGCCTTGGAGCCCCCGGGCAGCCTCGCCGCTCCGGGGGTGCTCAAGGTCGGAGCCGAAGGAACCGTGCTGGCGTCCGCCCCGGGTGGCTCCTCGGCGGGCAGGATCAAAGCCGGCGTACTGCTGCCATTCTCGGCGGTACAGAACGGCTGGGCGCGGGTCACCACTCCGTGCGAGCTGACCAGGTGGATGCCGGTCGAGGCAGGCTCCCGTGTGGTCCGGCCCGCTGTGGTCCTGGACCCGGGGCACGGGGGTGACGAGGCCGGCGCAACCGGGCCGACGGGCCTGCTCGAGAAAGAGGTGAACCTGGACGTCGCCTCCCGGGCCGCAGGCCTGCTGAACTCCCTGGGGATCCCCGCCATGCTCACCCGGACCTCGGACTACCGGGCCAGCCTGCCCTTCCGGGTGCAGGTTGCCGACAACTCGGCCGCCGAGCTCATGGTCTCGATCCACCACAATGCCGACCCCGACGGTCCACTCGACCGGCCGGGCAGCGAGACCTACTACCAGTTCCGCTCCGCGGGGTCCAAGCGCCTGGCCGGTCTGGTCTACGAAGAGACCGTGGCCGAGCTGTCGAAGCTCGGTGCCGGCTGGGTGGGCGACACCGACGCCGGCGCCAAGTGGCGGCTCAACTCGAGCGGCGGCGACTACTACGGGATTCTGCGCCGCTCCGGCGAGGTGGGCGTGGTCACCACGCTGGCCGAGCTCGCCTTCGTCTCCAATCCGGCCGAGGAGGCGCTTCTGCGCCGGGAGGACGTGCGCCAGATGGAGGCTTCGGCCATCGTCCGGGCGGTTCAGCGCTACCTGGGCTCCAAAGATCCGGGCAGCGGGTTCACCACACCCTATCCTCGCACTGCGCCGGCCGGGCCCGGCGGGGGGACCAAAGGCTGCGTCGACCCCTCCTGACCTAAAACAGGACGGCGCCGGGAAACCGGCGCCGTCCTGCGAGGGGGCTTAGCTCTAAACCACCTCGAAATCAAGCGGTCTTCATCCCCGAAGGCCGGTGGTGGCGCCGGAACGAGGGCTTCGCCACCCGGTCGGGCGCTTCTTCGAGTAGCTGCATGTGGAACATGACCGCCAGCCCGCCGAAGTACGGTCCGCCCGTCAGAGCCGGCACAAACGCTACGAGGGCCGCCGTTCCCAACGGAACCCCGGCGGCGGCCGCCACCGCCATGGCCGCCAGGTACACGGTCGGAATGCC
>DASTUJ010000169.1 GCA_035759705.1 Actinomycetota bacterium
CCTCGACACCCTTGTCCATGGTCATCACCCGGACGCCGGTTGTGTCGCGCCCCTGGCGGGAGATGCCCTTCACCGTCATCCGGATCACCTGCCCGTCGGAGGCGATTAGGAATATCTCGTCTTCCGCATTGACCACCATGGCGCCCTGGATCAGGCCGCGGCGGCCGATGAGCTTAGCGGTCTTCACTCCCCGGCCGCCCCTTCGCTGGCGGGGGTATTTGTCCAGCAGGGTCCGCTTTCCGTAACCCGCATTGGTGATGATCAGCAGCTCGCCGGTCTGGGTGACCACGTCGAAGGAGACCACGTTGTCGTCCTCGCCCATCTTCATGCCGATGACCCCGCCTGCGGTCCGCCCCATCGGGCGCACGTCCTCCTCGTTGAACCGGATGGACATGCCCTTGCGGGAAACCATGATCAGGTCGTCCTTGCCTGATGTGGCCCGCACGGTGTCCACCGAGTCGTCGTCCCGCAGGTTGATGGCGATGATGCCGTCCTTGCGGGAGGAGTTGTAGGCGTTGAACGCGGTCTTCTTGACGATCCCCTTGTGGGTGGCGATCACCAAGTAGGCGTGGGTCTCGTAATCCCGGGTGTCGATGATTGCCGCGGTGGTCTCGTCCGGCCCGTAGGGCAGCAGGTTCTTGATGTGGGTGCCGATCGAGGTCCTTTCCTTCTCGGGGATCTCGTGGGCTTTCAGCCGGTAGACCTTGCCCCGGTTCGAGAAGATCATCACGAAGGCGTGGTTGGAGGTGGTCAGCATGTGCTGGACCAGGTCCCCCTCCTTCGGTTTGGCCCCGATGACGCCCTTCCCGCCCCGGCCCTGGGTCTTGTAGGTCGCCGACTTGACCCGCTTGATGTAGCCGGTTCGGGTGATGGTGATCACCACGTCCTCGTCGGCTATCAGGTCCTCGATGTTGAACTCGCCCTCGTCCATCGCAATTTCGGTGCGGCGGGGGTTGGCGAACTTCTCCTTGATGGCCAGCAGGTCGTTGCGGATGGTCTTGTTCTGCAGGGCTCGGGACTCCAAGAGGGCCTGCAGCTCCTCGATGGTTTTGGCGAGCTCGGCGGCTTCCTGGCGGATCTTGTCCCGCTCCAGGCCGGCCAGGCGGCGCAGCATCATGTCGAGGATCGCGGTGGCCTGGATCTCGGTCAGCTCGAACCGGCTCATCAGCTGGCCCCGGGCCTCGTCGGCCGACGGCGCCTCGCGGATGAGCGTGATGACCTCGTCCAGGTGGTCGAGGGCGATCAGCAGTCCCTCGAGGATGTGCATGCGGTCCTGCGCCTTCTTCAGGCGGAAGCGGGTCCGGCGGATGATGACCGAGACCTGGTGGTCGATGTAGTGGCGGATGATGTCCCTGAGGGCCAGCGTCCGCGGCACCCCGTCGACCAGCGCCAGCATGTTCATGCCGAACGAGTCCTGCATCTGGGTGAACTTGTAGAGGTTGTTGAGGACCACCTGGGGGATTGCGTCGCGCTTCAGCTCGATGACGATCCGGGTGCCCTTGCGGTTGGACTCGTTTCGGCCGCCCGACACACCGGCGATCTTCTTGGCGTTGACCAGCTCGGCGATCTTCTCGATAAGCCGGTCGCCGGAGACCATGTACGGCAGCTCGGTGACCACGATGCGGGTGCCCCGCTTGGTCTCCTCGATCTCGGTCTTTGCCCGCACCCGGACGATGCCGCGCCCGGTCTCGTAGGCGTCCCGGATGCCGGCGCGGCCGAGGATTACTCCTCCGCCCGGGAAGTCGGGGCCCTTGATGATCTCGTTCAGCTCGGCCGAGGAGGTGTCCGGCTCGTCCATCAGGTGGACGGTGGCGTCGATCACCTCGCCCAGGTTGTGGGGCGGGATGTTGGTGGCCATGCCGACTGCGATGCCGGTAGACCCGTTGACCAGCAGGTTCGGGAACCGGGCGGGCAGGACCGAAGGCTCGTTCTCCTCGCCGTCGTAGTTCGGGACGATGTCGACGGTGTCCTCGTTGATGTCGCGCAGCAGCTCCATCGCCAGCGACGCCAGCCGGACCTCGGTGTAACGGGCGGCGGCCGGGGGATCCCCGTCGACCGACCCGAAGTTGCCGTGGCCGTCGATGAGCGGGTGGCGCATGGCGAACGGCTGCGCCATCCGGGCGAGGGCGTCGTAGATGGCCGAGTCGCCGTGGGGGTGGTACTTACCCATGACGTCACCGGTGACTCGGGCCGACTTCTTGTACGGCGTGCCGGGCCGCAGCCCAAGGCCGAGCATTCCCCACAGGATCCGACGGTGGACCGGCTTCAGCCCGTCCCTCACGTCGGGCAGGGCGCGCCCGACGATCACGCTCATGGCGTAGTCCAGGTACGAGCGCTGGACCTCGTCCTCGATGTCTACCGTGCGGACGTTGGCGCTGTCCTCGTGCAACGGGGGCTGCAGCGGCGCTTCGCCGTCCGGCGTCGGGGTGGGGGTCTCGTCCATCTTCTAAACGTCCAGGGTCGCGTAGCGGGCGTTCTTGGTGATGAAGTCGCGCCGGCTCTCGACGTTCTCGCCCATAAGGATCGAGAAGATCTCGTCGGCAATGGCCGCGTCCTCCATCTGAACCCGCTTCAGAATCCGCGTCTCCGGGTTCATCGTGGTGTCCCACAACTCCTCGGCCGGCATCTCGCCCAGTCCCTTGAACCGGTTGAAGCTGAGCTTCTTGTCGGCGTGCTCGGCCCGCAGGGCGTCCCGCTCCTCGTCGGAGAAGACGTAGTACTTCTTCCCCGCGATGGTGGTCTTGTAGAGCGGCGGCGTGGTCAGGTAGACGTAGCCCGCGTCGATCAGGCCGGGCATGTACCGGAACAAGAACGTCAGCAGCAGCGTGGTGATGTGCTGGCCGTCGACGTCGGCGTCTGCGAGCAGGCAGACCTTGTGGTACCTGGCCTTCTCGATGTTGAAGTCTTCCCCGATGCTCGTCCCGATGGCTGTGATCAGCGCCAGGACCTCCTTGTTCTCCAGGATCTTGTGCAGGCGTGCCTTTTCGACGTTCAGGATCTTGCCGCGGATGGGCAGGATCGCCTGGAACTCACGGTCCCGGCCGCCCTTGGCGCTGCCGCCGGCGCTGTCTCCCTCGACGATGAACAGCTCGCACACGAACGGGTCGCGGGAGGCGCAGTCCGCCAGCTTGCCCGGCAAGCCGCCGCCTTCGAACGCCGACTTGCGGGTGATGTCGCGTGCCTTCTTCGCCGCCATCCGGGCGCGGGCCGCCTGCTGCGCCTTGGCCACGATCTTCTTGGCCTCGGTGGGGTGCTCCTCGAACCAGTCGCCGAGGTTCTTGTTGATCGCGGTCTCGACGAACGAGCGCATCTCCGAGTTGCCGAGCTTGGTCTTGGTCTGGCCCTCGAACTGGGGCTCGCGCAGCTTGACCGAGATGATGGCCACCAGGCCCTCCCGGATGTCGCCGCCCTCGAGCGAAAGCTCCTTCTCCTTGGCCAGGTTCTTGGCCCGGACGTAGCGGTTGACGACGTTGGTGAGCGCCTTGCGGAAGCCCTCCTCGTGCATGCCGCCCTCGTGGGTGTTGATGGTGTTGGCGAACGAGTGGATGGACTCGGTGAACGAGGAGTTCCATACCAGCGCCACCTCCATTTCGCGCCCTTCTCCCTGCTCGCGCAGGTGGATGATCTTGTGAAGCGTCTCGCGGCCGGTGTTCAGGGCCTTAACGAAGTCCGCAAGCCCGCCGGTGGCCTTGTAGGTCTCGGACTTATCGGCCCGCTCGTCGGTGAAGACAATCTCCACGCCGGTCAGATAGCTCAGCTCGCGCAGGCGCCGGGCGATGGTGTCGTAGTCGAACTCGGTGGTTTCGGTGAAGATCTCCGGGTCCGGGTGGAACGTCACCTTGGTGCCGGTCTTGGCTTTGCTGATCGACTTGATCTTGGTCAGGCTCTGCGTGGTCTTTCCGCGGGCAAACTCGGCAACGTGGACGCCCCCGCCCAGGTAGACCTCTACGCGGAGCTTGCTGGAGAGCGCGTTGACGACGGACACACCCACTCCGTGGAGGCCTCCGGAGACCGCATAACCCTTGCCGCCGAACTTGCCGCCGGCGTGGAGTTCGGTGAGGACGACCTCAACCGCCGACCGGCGCTCGCCCCGCGGGGGGTCGATGGGGATGCCGCGGCCGTTGTCCTGGACCGTCACCGAGTTGTCGGGGTGGATCAGGACGTCGATGTGGTCGCAGTACCCGGCCAGGGCCTCGTCGATTGCGTTGTCGACGATCTCGTAGACCAGGTGGTGGAGGCCTCGGGGGCCGGTGGAGCCGATGTACATGCCGGGCCGGCGACGAACGGCCGCCAGGCCCTTCAGGACGGTGATGTCCTGTCCGGTGTAGCTACTCATGTCTGCCTTCCTAGGAGGCGAAGCGGTTGCGCTCAGAGCGTTTGTCCTCCGCTGCGTTGGGCGTCGCCGCCGGCGCCGGGGCGCCATGCTGCATCGCTATGTCCAAACCCATTTCGAAAAGGCGCGAGCCGTCTGGGACCGTTTCTCACAGGTGCCGATTCGAGGGGTCGAATTGGGGGCGCGAAGCCGCTTTTGCAGGCGTCCGCGAACCCTTTGAGTATACCACTTCAGGCACCGCCCCTTGACTGATCTTGGCAGCGAGAACGGCCTTGCTGAGGGCGTCCGCCAGCTGTGGATCTTTTATCCCTCGAGCGACCTCCGCGGCTTCGCGCGCCATCTGCGCGCTCCCCCTGCTCGTGGCCTGTTGGGCATACAAAGAGCGGTTGGGCATGGCCCTATTCTCCCCTACGCCGGCCTTGACCCACGGTTTTATCTCCCGAACTATTTCTTTGCCGAGCTCGGCGTTTATGCGCCGGATGACGTCGGCCGACAGGTACCGGAACTCGGAGGCCCAAACCGCCGATTCGGTCCGCACTTTAAGGACCCCGCCCCTCAGAGAGGACGGCCGGCAGCGGGCCGCCACCTCGGGGCCGACGATCTGTTCCCAGCCGGAGAAGATGCGCGCGGTCTCCACCGGGCTCTCGAAGCCCCACCCCCGGGCCAGGGCGCTCAGCGTTCCGCCGATACGAATCGGGTCTTTACTCAACCTCGGTCAACCTCCCCCGTTCCACCATCAAGGTCCGCCCTCCTTTTACCGGCAGCGACTCCGCCGAGGTCGCCGTAGCTATCGTCTGTCCCGACGTGGAGACCAACTCGCCCAGCCGGTCGCGGCGGCTCTGGTCGAGTTCACTGAAGACGTCGTCGAGGAGCAGGATGGGCTCTTCGCCGTGAACGTCGGCCGCCACGTCCCGTTCGGCCAGCCGGAGCGAAAGCGCCAGGCTGCGTTGCTCCCCCTGTGAGGCGTATAGCCGCGCGCCGCTCCCGGCCAGCTCGATCAACAGGTCGTCCCGGTGGGGGCCGGCCAGGGTGCTGGCGGCTTCCAGGTCCCGGTTCCGGGTTTCGGCCATTCGCTCCAGCAGCGCCCCTGCGATGGCCGCCCGGTCCGGCTGCGGTTCGCCCTCCATCCAGCTCGTCTGGTAGCTGAGTTCGGGCGGGTCGGCGGTCGCCAGTTCCCGGTACCGCCTTTTCACCGCCGGCACCAGCTGGATCAGGGCCTGCAGCCGGTTGGTGACTACCGCGGCCCCGGTGGCGGCCAGCTGCTCGGTCCATACGTCAAGTTGCTTCAACGCCCTCGGGTTGCTGCGGGCGGCTTTCAGAACCCCGTTGCGCTGCCGCAGGGCCTTTTCGAATTCCTGGCGGTCGGTGGCGGTTACCGGGCGGGCCCTGACCGCGGCCTGGTCCAGGAACCGCCGCCGCTCTTCGGGCCCCCCTTTGATCAGGTCGAGGTCCTCGGGCGAAAAGAGGATCGCCGCGAGACTCCTCTCCCGCGCTCCCCTGCCGACCCGCTGTTTGTTGACCCACACCTTGATCCCGCCCCCCCGGACAATCTCTGCGTCTACGTCCATGCCGCTGCCGCCGCTCGAGGCCTTCGCCCGGATCACCGCCCGTTCCTCGCCGTGGCGGATCATCGAGCCCGAGGTCGGCGCCCGGTGAGAGCCCAGCGCCGACAGGCAGTACACCGCCTCGAGCAAACTCGTCTTCCCCTGACCGTTCTTGCCGACGATCAGGTTGAACCCCGGCTCCAGGACTACAGATGCCGTCTCGTAGTTCCGAAAGTCGGTCAGCTCTATCCGGCTTACCTCCACTCCTCCACCCGGTCCGGCAGCCTTAGTTCGGCAGCCTGACCGGCATCACCAGGTAGGTGAAGTTCGGCTGGTCCTCGCCTTTCAGGGTCGCCGGCTTGGTGGGTTCGGTGAGATCCAGGACTGCACGTTTGCCCTCCACCCCCTCCAGGCCGTCGCTGAAGAACCTGGGGTTGAACGCCGTAACCATCGGGTCGCCGGTGTAGGCGGCTCCCTCGACCGTCTCGGCGGCCTCCGCAACCCCGCTCTCCGCCGCAGTCAGCTGGACCTCCTTGCCGAGATGGAACTTCACCGGCGTGTTGGCCTGTGCCACCAGGCCCACGCGGGCCACGGCGGCGCCGAACTCCTCTTTGTCCACCTCAAGGCGGTTGCGCTGCACGTCCGGCAGCAGCCGGCGCCAGTTCGGAAACTCCCCTTCGATCAAACGGGTGACCAGCTGCACGCGACCGACGCTCAGCACCGCCTGGGACTGGCCGAGACGAATTTCTGCTACCTCGTCGCTCCCGGCCGTTACCAGGTGCCGGCCGAACTCGGTCAGTGCCCGGTTCGGAATGATGGCCTGGCCCTCACGCGGGCCCTCTTTTGCAACTACCTCGGCGATGGCGAGCCGGTAGCTGTCTGTCGCAACAACCCGCAGCGTGTCCCCTTCGATGACCCACAAGACTCCTGTAAGCACCGGCCGGCCTTCGTCGCTCGACGCGGCCCTGCCCACCTGCCTCAGCGCGCGGGCAAGGTCGGCAGCGTCCACACGACACGGTTCGCCCACCTCACCGCTGGGCGGCCGGGCAAAGTCGGCCACCGGAAACGTCGAAACCTGAAACTCAGCCCTACCACCCTCGATGCGAGCTCCGGATTCTCCTCCGGAGAGAACTACCCGTCCGCTCGGCAGTGACCTGAGGATCTCGCCGAACAACCTTCCGGGGATCACCATCGAACCCTCTTCGACAACCGAGCACTGACCCTTGACTGTGATGAAGGTTTCAAGATCCGAAGCTGCGAGCTCCAGGCCGTCCTCGTTTGCAGTGACCCGAACCCCGCCGAGGGCCGGGGTGTTCGCTCGGGGGGAAACAACTCTCAGGGCTGCTTGGCTGATCTCTAGGAGAGATTCCTTTTCACATTCGATCTGCACGACTACCTCCTGGTGCTGAGGGTAAATGAGGGGGGTGACAAAACCGGGCTTATCCCCGGTTCAAGGTTTCGCGGGCTCTTAGTAGTTATCAATGAGTAGTAGTAGTAAGCACGGTGGAAATGTTGATAAGCCGGAAAACACGCCCATTCGGATGCCTAGGGCCTGTGGACTTGCTGGGTCGGTAAAGAGGACAAGCGGTCGCACGTTGTGCAGGGCCGGGAGGAACGGGTGTTATTCACAGCCCTTTAGCCCTGGTTCTGATGCGGCTGGTCAGCTCCTGGATCTGGTTGTAGGTAGACCTTTTTTCGGCCATCTGAACCCGAATCTTCGAGTTGGCGTGCATGACCGTGGAGTGATCCCGGCCGCCGAACCGCTGCCCGATGCGCGGTAGAGAAAGATCGGTGAGTTCCCGGCAGAGGTACATCGCCACGTGGCGGGCATTCACCAGAGCCCGGTCCCGCTTCATCGAAAGAACCTCCGAGGCGTCCAAACCGAAGTACCGGGATGTCTCCGCCAGGATCAGATCCGGTGTGATCGTGCCGGACTCCCCTTCGGGATAGAGGTTCTGCAGGACGCTCTCCGCCAACTGGACCGAGACCCGGGTGCGGTCGAGGCTGGCGAAGGCAATCACCCGGATGAGGGCGCCCTCGAGCTCCCGGATGTTGGACTCGACCCGCGAGGCAATAAAGGCAAGGACGTCGTCGGAGAGTTGAACCACACCTTCGAAGTCGGCCTTCTTACGGAGAATCGCTATGCGGGTCTCGAGATCCGGCGGCTGGACGTCGGTAATAAGGCCACAGCCGAAGCGGGACCGCACCCTTTCGTCCAGCCCGAGCTGCTTCGGCGCCCGGTCCGAGGTGATCACGATCTGCTTGGAGGCGTCGTAAAGGGTGTTGAAGGTGTGGAAAAACTCCTCGATGGTGGCTTCTTTGTTTTCGAGGAACTGAATGTCGTCGACCAGAAGGATGTCGCACTCGCGATACCTGCGTTTGAACCCGGAGATTCGACCGGGATCGCCGACCGAAGCGATGAATTCGTTCGTAAATTTTTCGCTGGAGACGTAGCGGACCAGGGCGTTGGGCTGGACCTGGGCGACGTAGTGGCCGATTGCGTGGAGGAGGTGGGTCTTGCCGAGCCCCACTCCCCCGTAGATGAACAACGGGTTGTAGGCGCGGGCCGGCGCCTCGGCCACCGCCAGCGCGGCGGCGTGGGAGAAGCGGTTCGAGGCGCCTATGACATAAGTCTCAAACGAGTATCTGGGGTTGAGGAACGACGGTTCGCCCCGGACCGGCGGCGGCGCGTGATCGTCGGCCGGCAGGGGCGCGACGACGTCGGCGTCAACCGCGATGCTCACATCGAGCTCGTGCCCGGCCGCCTCGGCGACCGCAGTGTGGATAAGCGGCAGGTATCGGGGCTCGATCCACTCCTTGGCGAACTTGCTCGGGACCAGCAACTCAAGGGAGGAAGCGGTGTGGATACCGGGCTTGATGGCGGCAAACCAGGACTGGTAGATGGGAGGAGCCAGTTGCGCGCGGATGATCGAGGCCGCCTGCCCCCATATTTCCGGTGAAATTGGTGTCCCGGCCGCTATGGCCGGACCCTCTCGGTTTTAGGGCTAAATTGAGGCGAAATCGGCGTTTTTGGGGTCAAAAAGACAGTTTTAAGGCCAAAAACCGTGCGCGAGCGCAGTTTGTCCACAGGACATTCCACAGATGTGGAAAAGATGGCGACGGTCATGTCGGGTTGAACCTCCTGGCAGCACCTAATTTTGTGGCAGCCCTCTGGGGGAAGATTGAGGGGAAGCACCAGGGCTCGGCGATTATAGCCAGCGTTTGTCGGGGTTCTCAACGCAGGGAAAAGTCCCGGCCGGGGAGCGCGAAAAGCCTCGCGAACGACCCGGGGCCGAGCCGGTTATAATCGGGGACGGACAGCCGCCACCCCTATCGAACCTCTAGGCGGTCTCCCTGGGAGAAAAATTGTGAAACGTACTTTTCAGCCGAACACGCGCCACCAAGCAAAGACACACGGTTTTCGAGTGCGGATGCGCACCCGAGCGGGCCGGGCGGTGATTGCGCGGCGCAGGCGAAAAGGCCGGGCCCGACTCACCCACTGAGGCTGGCCGGAAGTTGCCGCCGGCTGGCGACAGATTGCGCTCAGCGGCCGACTTCAGACGGGTTTTTCGAGAAGGAAAGGCCGTGAGCACTCCAAACCTGGTGATCCACACCGCAAAGCGCGCGGATAGCGGCGCGGGCCGGTACGGCCTGGTCGTTTCGCGCAAGGTGGGCGGCGCGGTGGTCAGGAATCGCGCCCGGCGCCAGGCCAGG
The DNA here is from genome assembly GCA_035759705.1 of Actinomycetota bacterium. Taxonomy (NCBI): domain Bacteria; kingdom Bacillati; phylum Actinomycetota; species Actinomycetota bacterium. The sequence goes on from DASTUJ010000169.1 coordinate 9,592, forward strand.
GCTGCGATTGAGATGGCCGGCGGCATCAAGCCGGGCGTCGATGCCGTGTTCGTCGTTCGGCCGGGCGCGGTACTCCGGGTAAGTGAAGTCGCAGAGTTAGTCTGTCAGATTATGGAAGGTGGTGCGCAGTCGAGGTCGAGCGCACCGGAACATCGTGGCCGCTAGCTTCGGGTCCAAGGTCCTGGTGGGGATAATTGAGGTCTACCGAAAGGCGATCTCTCCCCTATTTCCTCCGAGCTGCCGCTTCGAGCCCTCGTGCTCGCTTTACGCGTGCGACGCCATCCGGGAGTTCGGCGTCTTTCGGGGGTCGTGGCTGGCGACGCGCCGGATTTTGAAATGTCATCCCTTCCATCCCGGTGGGATTGATCCGATTCCCCGCCGTCAGTAAGGAACCTGAGAATGTTTTCATCGCTACTTCACGGAATGGGCCAGCTGCTGGCCTACTTCTACTCGATCATTCCGAACTACGGAATTGCCATCATCATGCTGACGATCCTGGTCCGCACCGCGATGATCCCCCTGGCCATCAAGCAGGCGCACAGCATGCAGGCCAACCGCGGAAACGCCGAAAAGATGCGGAAGCTTCAGCCTGAGGTCAAGAAGCTCAAGGAGAAGTACAAGGACGATCGGCAGCGGATCTACGAGGAGCAGAAGAAGCTTTACGAAGAACACGGCGTGAATATGCTGGGGGGACTGAGCGGATGCCTGCCCATGCTTCTGCAGATGCCCATCTTCTTCGCAATGTACTCGGTACTTTCCGGATGCGAGAAGATCATCGGCGCCCGTAACTGCGTCCCGGGCTTCCACATCCCGAAGGACAGCCCCCTCTACACATCGATTGTGGAACAAACCGGTACGTTCCTGGGCACGAACCTGGAGTTCAAGCCGGCAGACGTTTTTAACAACTCCGGACCGGTGGCGGTTCTTCCATACGTGATCCTGATAGCCGTCATGGCCGGAACCATGTGGTACCAGACCCAGATGATGATGAAAGCGCAGCCCGCTCCGGATCCGCAGTTTGCGGCGACCCAGAAGATCATGAAGTTCATGCCCCTCATGCTGGTGGTCTTCTCGTGGAACTTTCCGGCGGGACTGATTCTGTACTGGAGCGCAACCAACTTCTGGACGATCGGCCAGCAGTTCCTCTTGATGAAGAGGTACGGCGCGAACGCTCCCGAGCCCAAGGAGAAGACCAATCGGATCAGCGGGCGCACCGCTTCGGCGGTCCTCCCCGAGGGAGACGAGGACGAGCCCGTCCGGCGGTCCAAGCCCGCCGGTCCGGCGGCCAGGGGCGGTTCTTCGAAGCCCAGGACCGGTGCGGCAGGCACGAATCGCACTGGCCAGAAGCAGTCTGCCGGTTCCGGCAGTGGTAAATCCGGCGGGAGCAAGAACACACCCAGTACAGGCCGGCGACCCGCTGCAAAGCAGGCTCGGCCCGGCGGCAAGCCTGCGGCCGGCACGTCGAAGGGGGCGCCCAATGGCCAAAAGGCTAAGGGCGCGGCCGAGGATGGTGGCAATGGTGCTGCAAGCACCGGGCCGAAGTCGCCCGCTGCCCGGCCTAAGGGTTCTGGAGCTCGCAAAGGCAACAAAGGGGGGCGGAGGTGACGGAAGGCGTGGCAGCGGAGGGCGGCGGAGAGGCAGTTGCCGATGGGACGGAGGTGATCGATGACGATTTCATCGATCCCGAAGAGATCCTTGAAGACGCCCGAGAGGATGCCCTGGACTTTCTCGAGGGCCTGCTGGACGCCATGGAGGCGGACGGAGACGTTGTGGCGGAGATCACCGACGACGGCGCCATCGCTGCAGAGATCACCGGCGGCGATGGCGGCCTGCTTATTGGGAGCCGAGGACAGACGCTGGAGGCTATGCAGGAGCTGCTCCGCACGGTTGTGCAGCGCCAGGCCCAGACCAGGGTGCGCGTCACGCTCGACATAGAGGGCTACCGGGATCGCCGCCGGGACTCGGTTAAGCGCCTGGCGGAACAGATGGCCGAGCGCGCCGCCGAGGAGGGGGAGGTCGAGCTCGAGCCCATGAACGCCTACGAACGAAAGATTGTTCACGAGACGGTTGCCGGTATCGACGGCGTCAGCAGCTTCAGCGAAGGCCAGGAACCTCGCAGAAGGGTTCTGCTCCGTCGGGACTAGCCGGCGCTCCCTACGATAGTTCCTGCTTTCACGTTCCACGTGGAGCATCCCTACTTGCTTTGGCTCTCCACGTGGAGCAATTCCCCCCCCTTAAACTTCAGGTAGCCAGGCCGCTACGACTTCGATCCCCCACCGCGCCTTCCCAGGCTCGACTGTCGCTCCGGTTCCCGTGTACGTAGGTGGAGTACTCCATTGCGGAAGTCACTCCATGCCTGAGCAATGGGCATAGTCCAAGCCGTCCGCTTCAGATTCCTTACATAGGTCGGCTCGTAGTAGAGAGCCTGCTTGGCTTCGTTGAGACTGCGGCCCCTGGAACCGCAAGCGTAGTCGTCGCTAGAATTTGGCTCCGACCCCATCGAGAGGGGGGAACTTCTTGGCTCGGAGGTCGCAAGGGGATGAGATGCGAGAGGTCGCCTAAGCACGGCGGCGGCGAAACCGACACCGGCCAGCACCCCTGCCAACAGGGCGAAGTTGCATACTAGGGCCAGAAGTAGGGGAAGGGCCCGCCGGCAGGTTCTTTCAAGAGCTCCGAGCTGATCGGCAACGGTTCGATAGCTTGCGATTGCAGCGAATTTGCAACATACGGTCCGTTTTTGGGCGTACGATATGTCGCGCGGCTGTGTCGCCGCAGTGTCGAAGGCGAAGTTGCTCCACGGGGAGCGCAAGAGGGAAAGAAATTACATGAATGTGATTCAAATGCTTGACCCGGCCGGACCAGGCGCCTAATGTGGGAGGCGAACGAATTGAAGACTCTCGCCAAGTCGGCCCTGCGCCGGACTTTCCCTATGGCCTCGGCTTTAAGTAGAGGTTCAACGTTACTGTTTGAAAAGGGGAGCGGCGTGAATCATGGCTGAAGATCCTTCCGCCAACAGCGAGACTCCACCCACAAGAGTTCTTGCGGTCGTCAACCACAAAGGCGGCGTCGGCAAAACCACGACAGCGGTCAATCTCGGCGCCTGGTTGGCGCTCGAGGGCCATCGGGTATTGGTGGTAGACCTCGATCCCCAGGCGAACGCCACCACCGGTCTCGGTGTGGACCCTCGACGGGTATCAAGCAATATCTACCAGATATTAGTGAATGGTGCCCCAATAGAGGACGCTATTGAGCCCACGGCGGTCCGAAATCTGTTCTGTGTACCCTCAACCATCGATCTTGCGGGCGCTGAGATCGAACTGGTGACCGCCTTTTCGCGGGAATTGCGGCTAAGGAAGGCTTTGGAGACGCTGGAGGACGATTTTGAGTTCGTGTTGATCGACTGCCCGCCGTCGCTCGGGCTCTTGACGGTCAACGCCCTGGCGGGCGCCACCGAAGTTGTCGTGCCGATCCAATGCGAGTACTACGCCCTCGAAGGATTGGGCCAGCTGCTCAAGAACGTCAACCTCATCCAAACGAACCTCAACCCCCAGCTCAAGCTCTGCGGCATCGTCCTGACGATGTACGACGGCCGGACGAGGCTCTCGGAGCAGGTTGCGAACGAGGTGAGGTCCCACTTCCCGGGCAAGGTTTTCCACACAGTGATCCCGCGCAGCGTGCGGCTGTCGGAGGCCCCTTCGTTCGGACAGCCGATCGCACTGTACGACCCGAAGTCACGTGGGTCCGATGCCTACCGGGCACTTGCCGGCGAGGTGGCGGTCGCCGATGCCTCCGGGACGCTGGTGCCGCCGGCCAGCGCGGTGCCGGCCGTGATGCGCTGGCGCCGGGGGCCGGCTTCCGACGAGGAGTCGGTTGTGGGCGACCGGTTGGGGCACGGGTAGCGAGGGTGGCTTCCGTTGAGCGCTAGGGGAGGGCTCGGCCGGGGGCTGGGCGCCCTGATCCCCGCAGGCGCCACCAGCCTGGAGGAGATCGCCCCCGGCGCAATCGTCCCGAACTCCCGCCAGCCCCGCAAATATTTCGACCCGGAGGCCCTAAACACCCTCAGCGCCTCGATCCGCCAGCTCGGTCTGCTCCAGCCGGTTGTCGTGCGCAGGCGCGCCGACTCCGGCTACGAGCTTGTCATGGGGGAGCGGCGGTGGCGTGCGGCGCAGCAGGCCGGCCTCTCCACCATCCCCGCTCTCATCATCGACACCGACGACCGGGGCTCCTTGGAGCGCGCCATCGTCGAGAACGTTCACCGGCAGGACCTGAACCCCATCGAGGAGGCAGCCGCCTACCGCCAGCTGGTGGAAGAGGCCGGCCTCACGCACGAGCAGCTTGCCGAGAGGGTCAGCCTCTCCCGCTCCACGGTCGGCAACGTCATGCGACTGCTCGACCTGCCCGACTCGATCCAGGCAATGGTGCTGCAGGGCAAGTTGAGCGGGGGGCACGCCAAAGCTCTTCTCGGACTGCTCGGCCACCCGCTGCTCGAGCGCATCGCCCAGAGGGTGGCGTCGAGCGGGCTTACCGTCCGTGAGACCGAGGAGCTCGTGAGGCAGGAGCGCGAGGAGCGCGAGGAGCCGGCAGCGGATGCCCCGCCCCGCAGGCAGCAGGCGCAGTCCCGGGGCGACGCCGGGCTGCTGGAGATCTCCGATGCCCTGTCCGACCAGCTGGAGACCCGGGTTGTCGTCAGCAAGGGGCGGGGGAGGGGAAAGATTGTCATCGAGTTCGGGTCCGACGAGGACCTGGTCCGTATCTGGCGCCGGATTTCGGGCGCGAGCTAAGACCGGCTGGGGGCGCTACTCCGGCTCGTAGTCGAAGTACCTCTCCAGTGCCTCCAGCATCGTCCGGGCGAGTTCGTCCATCGAGTCGACCAGCTCGGAGAACTCCTGCGGGTTGGTGATGAAACCCGGCTCGACCAGTACCGCCGGCATCTGGGTTTCGCGCAGGATCGGGTACGCCTTGCCGTGGGTGTTGCAGTCCGGCCGGCCCGCTTTGATGAGCGCCTCCTGGATCAGCTCGGCCAGGTGTTCTCCCGGCTCGGAGGCCACGGTGCCGCCCTGGAAGTAGTAGGTGGCGGCGCCGGCGGCAATCGGTGTCGGATGAGAGTTCAGGTGGATGGACAGAAGCAGGTCGGCCCCGTAGCGGTTGGCGAGCTGGGCCCGGTGCGAGTCGTGTGGCCCGTCGTTGGGTCCCCGGGTGAGCATGGGGAAGGCCCGGCGCCCATCCAGCAGCAGGCCGAGCTTGGCCGAAAGGCGGAACACCCAGTCGGCCTCGGTCTCGCCGTCGGCGCCGATTCCGCCCGGGTCGTCGCCGCCGTGGCCCGGGTCCAGCACGATGCGTTTGCCGGCCAGTCCCGGCGGATCCGCCCGCCGGGCCTCCCGCTCGGTGATCCGGGCCCCCAGGCCCGGCTTGATGACCATCCGCAGTCGTTCCAGGGCCCTTAGCGTCTCGCGGCCGACGATCCCGTCCTCATCGACCGCTAGGTTGCGCTGGAAGTCCCTGAGGGCGGCGGCGGTGCCCAGGCCGAAGATCCCGTCGTGTTTTCCTGCGGTAAATCCCAGGGCGTTCAGCTGGGACTGCAACTCCCGGACATCGTCGCCGCGGAGGAAGGGCTGGCTCAGCCGGAGGGGACGGTCGCCAAGGGTCCAGGAGCTCTCGACCAGCGCCTTCCAGGTGTTCTCGCCGACGATCCCGTCGACGTCCAACCCCGAGCGCTGCTGGAACTCTTTGATTGCGATCTCGGTGGAGTCCCCGAACGTTCCGCCGAGCTCCAGGGCATCGATGACGAACCCCAGCTTCTCCAGGCGCGTCTGAAGGTCGGCCACCGCCTGATCCCGGCGACCTCGTCTTATGAGATCCACGCGTGCAGCTTAGTAGGCAGGAGGCAAAAGAAAAAGGCGGCCCTTTGGGGCCGCCTTTTTGAGCCGCAGAATCAATGCCCCTGTGTCTCCAGCCACCGCTCGGCGTCGATTGCCGCCTGGCAACCCATGCCAGCCGCGGTGATCGCCTGGCGGTAGGTGTGGTCGACCACGTCCCCGGCGCCGAAGACCCCCTCGACGCTGGTCCGGGTGGCGAAGGGCGATCCGGGCGCCCAGTCGTCGGACAGCTTGTCGCCCACCACGAGGTAACCGGCGTCGTCCAGCTCCAGCTTGTCGGTGAACAGCGCAGTGTTCGGGGTGTGCCCGATCGCAACGAATACGCCCTTGAGCGGGAGCTCCCGGCTCTCGCCGGTCTGGGTGTCCTTCAGCTTCAGGCCGCTGACGCTCTGGTCGCCCAGGACGTCCTCGATGACCGAGTTCCAGTGAAAGTCGATCTTGGGGTTGGCCATCGCGCGGTCCTGCATGATCTTGGATGCGCGTAACGCGTCCCTGCGGTGGACGAGGTTGACCTTGCTGGCGAAGCGGGTGAGGAAGTTGGCCTCCTCGACGGCCGAGTCCCCTCCGCCGGCCACCGCAAGCTCCTGGTTACGGAAGAACGCCCCGTCGCAGGTGGCGCAGGTGGAGACCCCGCGACCCATGAGGCGCTTCTCGTTGTCGAGGCCGAGCATCTTGGCCGATGCGCCGGTTGAGACGATTACGGAGTCGGCCGTGTATTCGTCCTCGCCGACCTTGATCTTGAACGGCCGGACGGAGAAATCGACCTCGGTCACGTCCTGCGAGATGTAGGTGGTCCCGAATCGCTCTGCCTGCTTGCGGAGGGTGTCCATTAGCTCGGGCCCCATGACGCCGTCGACGTAGCCGGGGAAGTTCTCGACCTCGGTGGTCAGCATCAACTGCCCGCCGGCCTCGAAGCCCTCGATGACGAGGGGCTCCAGGTTGGCGCGGGCGGAGTACAGGGCGGCGGTCAGGCCCGAGGGGCCCGACCCGATAATCACAACCTTATGGTGGTTTGTCATAGTGGTCAGCATAACGTCAGGAGGGCTTTGTTTATGCCCGGGGGTGCCCGCCGTCAGCTGTGGGGGAGGTCCAGGACCAGGCGAAGGGGTGAGTTCAGCTGGCTGGCCTTGATGCACCGGGGAGCCTTCAGCCCAATGCCCCAAGAGAGGACGTTCTCGAAGTCGCCGGCATGCTCGAGCTCGGCGAGGACCGGGAAGTTTGGCTTGAACTCCTTGGGCCCGTTGTAGGTGACCACGGGCTCCGGACCGGACAGGTCGACGCCCGAAGCTCCCTGCATCACCAGCGAATAGAGGGCGCCGCCGCCGATCTGCACCGGGTTTCCGCTCCCGTCCTGGGTGACCTGGTCCACCTTGTTCACCGAGTACTTCGGCAGCGTGTTGGCGGGGGAGGGCGCCTTGGGCGGGGCAAACTCGAAGGTGATCCGGTCGTAGCCGGCGTGGGAGCCGACCCGCACCGCCACCAGCTTCACATCGGTGCCCTCGCCTCCTCCGGTTGCGGCGGCGCAGACCGCGGGGGAGGGGCTGGTGCCCGGGCTCGGCGAGGCCGGCGGTTGGACCGTGGGGGAGGGGCTGATCGATGGGCTGGCCGAGGGCGACCCAGTGGCGCCGACGGTCGGTGAGGGCTCGGGATCCGGGTCGCTCGCGCATGCGGCGGGCAGCAGGATCAGCAGGGCCAGGGCGAGGAGTCGAAGGGCTTTCATCTCACCGGAATATACGCCTGAGTTAGCAGAGGGGTTACCATTTTTTTATGGCAACCGAGGATGTCGATCTGGTTTGTGCAAGACACCCCCGGTCGTCGACGCTGATCAGGTGCTGCAACTGCGACACCCCCATCTGCGTGAAGTGCATGAACGAGACGCCCGTGGGCATGAAGTGCCCGGACTGCGCCCGGGTCGAATTCCGCAAATCCGGAGGCCGCCGGCAGTACGCGGCCGGCGCGGTCGGCCTCCTGACGGCTGCGGTAATCGGCTACGGGGTCTTCAGCGCCTTTGGCCGGGTGAGTTTTCTGGTTGCCATCGCACTCGGCGCGGCAACCGGCTTCGTGGTTCGGAAGGTGGGTGCCCGCCGCAGGGGACTGGGGGGTACGGCCGCCCTGGCGGCGATCTGCGGCCTGGCGCTGGCCGCGCTGGCGCTCGGAGCAGTCCCGGGCTTCCTGGCAAGCCCGATGTTCCTGGTCCCGGGCGGAGTAGCGGCCGCAGCGGCAGCCTTTCTGGCGACCCGCTAGCAGCGGAGCGCCCCTACAACACAAAGAGGTCGGGGAGGTCCTGCGTGAGTGACTTGGCTTTTGGAGCCAGTGCAGGACCTCCCCGACCTCGTAGGCCTCAGTACTTAGAGCGCGTCCGGCCCCATCTCTCCGGTGCGAATCCGGTACACCTGCTCCACCGGGAGGACGAAGATCTTTCCGTCGCCGATCTTGCCGGTCCGGGCTGCGGTCATGATCGCGTCGACCACCTGGCCCAACTGGTCGTCGTCGCAGATGACGTCGACCTTCACCTTCGGGACGAAGTCCACCTGGTACTCCGAACCCCGGTACACCTCCGTGTGGCCTCGCTGCCGACCGAAACCGCGGGTCTCGGTAACAGTCATGCCCTGGATCCCGACCACACGCAACGCTTCTTTCACTTCCTCAAGCTTGAAAGGCTTGACGATTGCGCTGACCATTTTCATCCGAGAAATCCTCCCGCTACTAGTTGAACTGTTAGGACCCTACCCCGGTCCTCCGGGGACCGGGGTAGCTGCACACCATGTGCCTAAGAGTGGATGCTCGTGCCTCCGCCCTCTGCCGTGTAGGCAGTCTCGGAGTGCTGGGACAGGTCCAGACCCATCTGCTCGTCGTCCTCGTTGACCCGGACGCCGACCAGCTTGTCGGTAACGAACAGGATCACCATGCTGGCTACGAACGAGTAGACGATCGTTGCCACCACTGCGATCAGCTGCTTCACGAACTGACCGGGGTTGCCGTAGAGGACCCCGTCCGCGCCGGCCTCGTTGACGGCGAGCGTGGCGAAGACGCCGGTCAGAAGAGCTCCGACGATTCCCCCGATGAAGTGGACGCCGACGACGTCAAGCGAGTCGTCGTAGCCGAACTTCGGCTTGAGGGCCACGAAGATGTAGCAGACCAGACCGCCGGCGAAGCCGATGATCACCGCGGCCCAGGGCTCGACGTAACCGGCAGCCGGGGTGATCGCCACCAGGCCGGCCACCGCGCCGGTTGCGGCGCCGATGGTCGTGGGGGCCTTGTGCTGGATCCACTCCGGAATCAGCCAGCCGAGCAATGCTGCCGCTGCGGCTAGATGGGTGGCGACGAAGGCGGTTCCCGCGAGGCCGTTGGCTCCGAGGGCGCTTCCGCCGTTGAATCCGAACCAACCGAACCACAGGATCGATGCTCCGAGGATCACCATGGGCACGTTGTGCGGCCGGATGGCGTCGTGCGGGTAACCCTTGCGCTTGCCCATGTAGATGATGCAGGCGAGTGCTGCAATACCGGCGTTGATGTGAACCACGGTGCCGCCGGCGAAGTCGAGGGCGGCCACACCGCCTTCGGCGAACCCGAGCCAGCCGCCACCCCACACCCAGTGGGCGACGGGGGAGTAGACCAGGATCGACCACAAGGCCAGGAACATCACGTAGCCCTTGAACTTCATCCGTTCCGCGACGGCGCCGGTGATCAGGGCCGGGGTAATGATCGCGAACATCATCTGGAAGATCATGTACACGTTGTGCGGGATGGTCGGAGCGTTGGCGAAGGGCTCGGCCCCTACGTCCTTCAAGAAGGCGAAGTCGAAGCCGCCGATGATCGATCCCACGTCGGTGCCGAAGGCGAGCGTGTAGCCGAACATCATGAACAGGACTGACACCAACCCCAGCGCGAAGAAGGATTGCATGATCGTTCCAAGTACGTTCTTGCTGCGTACGAGCCCCCCGTAAAACAGGGCTAGCCCTGGGGTCATGAACATCACCAGTGCGGCGCTGGCGAGGATCCAGGCGGTATCTCCAGTGTCCATTTCCGGCATCTTCTCCTCTCGATTCTCACGGCGGGCAGCCGAAAAGCTTCCGCGTGGGGAGGACGTTACCGGACGACTGTTTCCTGTTTGTTACGGACTACGTTGCAGGAATGTTAAGAAATCTAACGACACCGGACGCCGTCTACCGAGCCTGTGAGTACGAGCGGTAGAGCGCTTTGGAAGCGAGCTCGGGGCCGCTGAAGTCCCGGCAGTCGACCGGGCCGACCAGCCAGGTTTGCCACTGGTCGAGAGGTTCGTCGCCCGATGCATCAGGGCTCCACGCGAAAACCAGCAACCATGCCGGACGGCCCTCGAACGATGCCTCCCGGGCGACAAGTGGAATCATCGGGTAGCCCTGGGTGCTTACCACCTTACCCAGACACTCGTCGGCAGCCTGGGGGCTGAAAAGCGACGATGCGCTGTCCTGAGTGGTTGCAGTCTCCTCATCGGTCGACCCGGACCCTCGAGCCGTGGACCCTCCCCCAGTCGGGACGGGAGCCCCGGCCACCGGTGCGGGTGCTTCGGGGGCGCCGTTGCCGGCGGAATCGTCCTGCGATTCGGATCGGGCCATGGGTGCCGGCACCCCTTGCGTGGCGCCTCCAGCGGCGCCGGGGCCGGTGAAGACCTCGACCTTACTCTGGTCGGCGTCCCGGCGGGGGGCATCGCCGGCCCGGTACTGCTTCGTGCCCGCCGTCACCTCGGGCAGGGCGGCCACCGTGCGGTCGACCTCCTCTCCGGACTCAAATCTGAAGCTGGGTGCGGCTGCCTCGGACAGGGCGTCTTGCGAGGTGCCCCGTTCCCCGGGCCTGAGAAACGAGAATGCCAGTGCGGTGAAAGCGACGATCACCAGCCCACCGGCCAGAGCGAACTGGGGGAAGCTGAACCGTCGGGCTCGCGAGCCCGACGGCCTCGAGTTCAAGATGGCCTGCCTAAGGACTCGGTGTTCGTCGGCGGTCATCGTGACCGGGCCGAGTGCGGCAACCGATCCCATAGCCGAGGCCAGCCTGGCCCGGACCGCGGAGCAGTCGGCGCACGAGCCGAGGTGCTGCTCGACCGCCGCCTTTTCACTGCCGTCGAGCTCGCCGTCCAGGTAAGCGCTCAGCGACTCCGGTTCCAGGTGGTTTTTCATTCTTGCCCCGTTAGACGGCCGGGCCCGCCGCCCGGTTCCCTGTCCTCGGACATCCCGAGCAGCTCGATCAGGCGTATGCGGCCCCGGGCGATGCGGCTTTTCACCGTTCCGGCCGGCGCGCCGGTGGCTGCGGCGATCTCCTCGTAGCTCATCCCGTACAGGTCCCGCATCACGATCGGAACCCGCTGGTCCTCGGGAAGGCCCCGCAGCGCCTGCTCGACGATCAGCCGGTTGTCGGCCTCCCGTTCGGTCCCGGTCAGCTGGGTGGGGAGGGTTTCCATCGGGACCGGGGTGCGGGATTTCCGCCTCCCAATATCGTGACACGCGTTGGTGGTCAGCCGGTACAGCCAGGTGGTGAACGCGGATTGGTGGCGGAAGGACGAGGCCCGGCGGAACACCGTGAGAAAGACGTCCTGGGTGGCGTCGAGGGCGTCCGCCCGGTTCCCGAGTATCCGGTAGGCGAGACCGAAGATCTGGGACTCGTGCCGGGCCAGCAGCACCTCCAATGGAGCCTGGTCCCCCGTCTTGACGAAGGCGGTGACCAGCGCCTCGTCGTTTTGAAGCTCCAGATCCCGCTTGGCCATGGGCCAGATTATGAAGGGCGGGGCCCCTAGTCGGCGGCGAGCGGCTCGATCTCTCGAATTGCTACCACCCAGTTGTTGGCCGCGGTGCCCTCGCCGGAGGTCTGAACCAGCCTGGTGATCCAGATCATCCAGTAGCGGTGGGAGCCGACGGCGGTGTCGAAGGTGTGGTCGGCGCCGGCCGTCACCGAGGACCCCGGGTCGCTCCAGGTCTCCCCGTCGTCCGACACCCGGACCGAAGCCTGCCAGCCGCCCGTGACCGATGTGACCTTGATGCCGGACAGCTCCCGGGCGCTGCCGAGGTCGAAGTAGATGCCTACGCCGTCTTTTAGACCTCCGAAGTTCGCCCGGCTGTACGAAGACGTTGCCCAGGAGGTGTCGGGGTCCCCGTCGACCGCCTGGGGGAGCCGGCGTGCGGTCTCCTCACCGTCGCCCGGGGGTGGGTCGTATGCAAGGACCCGGGAGATCTCGAGCGGCTGAGCCTGCTCCTGTTCCTGGGGAGCGACCACGTTGCCGATCCCGGTTCGAAGGGAGGGGATCGAGAAGACGATTGCCGCCGCCGCCGCAATGACCAGGACGGTAGGAAGCAGCCACCGGCCCTCGGTCCGGAGGAACGAGTCGCCCTTGGCCCGGTGGGCCGGTGTCCGCGGTACATCGCTCAGCTCCTGCGGAGCGGGAGCCGGTGCCGGACGCGCGGCGCCGGTCAGCTGGGTTTCGCCTCCGCCGCCGCCGGCGGCCGGCGGGGAAGGGCGGGCCTTCCGGGTCCGTGGAGGCGCGGGAGCGGGAGCAGCCGGGGGAGCGGCCCGGCTCCCAGCCAGGGGCCTTAGCGCCCTCTCCAGGGCGCGGGCGGTCTGGAACCGGGCGGCGGGGTTGCGCTGCAGGGAACCGATGATGGCCATGTCCAGGTCGTCGGGCACTTCGGGGCGGAGATCTTTGGGGCTGGGCGTGGGAGGACGCTCCTCCCCCGGCGGGAGCTTGGCGGCGGCGGCCCGCGAGGCCGCGCTGGGGGTCATCCCGACCAGGCACTCGTAGAGGATCACGGCCAGGGCGTACAGGTCGGAGCGGGCGTCCGCCTCGGCCCCGCTTGCGAGCTCGGGGGCGGCGTAGTCGCTCGAGCTGAAGGTGCCGTCCGGGTCGGTCAGGCGCGGGTTGGCCAGCGCCGCCTTTGCGATAGCAAAGTCCGACACCTTGACGTGGCCTCCCTCGGTGAACAGCACGTTCTCGGGGCGGATGTTGCCGTGGACGATGCCCACCTTGTGGGCGTGCCCCAGGGCGGCGCAGGCGTCGGCCCCGATCTGGGCGACCACGTCCGGTTCCAGGGGCCCGCTGTTCAGGCGGTCGCGCAGGCTCCCGCCGCCGAGGTACTCCATGACGATGAAGGGGGCCTCGTCGTGTTCACCGGTGTCGAAGACCGAGACGATGTTGGAGTGGGTCAGCCGTGCCGCCGCCACCGCCTCCTTGCGGAAAAGACGTTTGATCGCCGGGTCGCTCACCAGGTGCGGCCTGAGGATCTTCGCCGCCACCGGACGGCCAAGGACCTCGTCCTCGCAACGCCAGAAGTCGGCCAGACCCCCGCGGGCGATCTTGGATGTCAGCAGGTAGCGCCCGGCCAGCTTGACCTCGGAGGCGCCGCCTTCAGGTGGGTTCAGCGGCGCCGCTTGACGATTGTCGAGATCCACCGCATTTCCTCCAGACTCAATGCCTTGCTGAGTCCAGCGTAGAGCAAAAGCCCGGCGGTAGTGGCAGCTAATACCTGCAGGAGAAGGCCCGTTACCGAGGAGCCGTCGACCACCGAAGCGGCCCCCTGGGCGGCCAGCCATGCGCCTGCGCCGGTGATAGCAGAGGCGACGACCATCTTCGCCAGGGCGGAAAAGTAGCCGTCGGTGGGGCGCGCGCCGATCTTGCCGGAGATCGCTCTCAGCGCCAGCCCCGAGGCGACCACGTAGGAGGTTGCGTGCCCGGCAGCCAGGCCGGCGATCTGCATCCGAGGGTCGTCGACCAGTGCGACGACCGCCAGGTTGAAGCCCACGTTAACGGCAAAGCCGGCGATGTTGACGAGCATCGGCGTCTTGGTGTCGCCCAGGGCGTAGAAGCCCCGAAGAAGTACGTAGAAGGTGGAGAAGAAAAATATGCCCGGGGCCCACACCCTGAGCACCGTGGAAACCATCTCGGTGGACGCCTCGGTCGTCACTCCGTGCTCCAGCAGGAGGGCGACTATCTGCGGGGCGATTGCGATGTAGCCGGCAACCGCAGGAAGCACAAAGTAGGCCACCCCACGAAGGCCCCGGGCGAGCTCTTTGGCGAAGTCGTCGTAGTTGCCGGCGACGGCCTTCTCGGTCATAGCCGGGAAGATCGCAGTCGCGATCGAAACCGCGAGCAGTCCGTGAGGCAGTTGGAAGAAGACGAAGGCGTACTGGTACGAGGCGACCCCGCCGGTGACCCGTCCGGCGAGGATCAGGGCGACCCAAAGGCCGAGCATGTTGGTGGCGACGTAGCCGACCATGAAGCTGGACATCTTGAGCAGCCGGCCGAACCGGGGATCTTTCAAACCGTCCCTGCGCCCGAGGTTCAGGCCCATCCTGCGCAGGAAGAAGAAGGGGAGGATGCCCTGGATCGCAACTCCCGCCGTGGTCCCCAGGCCGAGGATCAGGATCCCTTTGGTCGGGACCATGTCCGGGGTGCGGAGGGTTTCCGGGATCGAGGCGGCAAACCACAAAAGGCTGGCGGTGACCGCCAGGTTGTTGAGCGCCGGGACGAACATCGGTATCCCGAACCGCCGGTGGGCGTTCAGCACGCCGGTTGAGATGTAAGAGAGCCCGTAGAACAGGATCTGGGGCACGAACAGCTGCAGGAGCATCGTGCCGAGCGCCTGCTGGGCCGCCCGGCCGCCACCCTCGACTCCGATTGTGTAGAGCCGGAAGATCGCCGGTGAGGCCAGCACCATCAGGGCCCCGATGGCTGCGAGCAGGAGCATTGTGGCTTTGGTAACCCGCCGGATGAACCTCCAGGCCTCCTCCTGGCCGTCCTTGGCCTTGACCTCTATGTAGGTGCGGAGCAGCACCGACGACAGGACCCCGCCGATGATCAGCTCGAGGATCATGTTCGGGGTGGTGTTCGCCAGGTTGTAGGTGTCGGCAAGCCGGCTTTCGGTGACGCCGAGGGCGTAGGTGGTGGCGCCCAGCCGGAGCAGGCCTGTGGCCCGGCTTGCGGCGGTCCCGAGCGTGGCGATTGCTGCGCCCCGGCCGGTCGCTTCGACGTTCGTGCTTTCGCTCACCCGGATTCCGGGGGCTGCTCGGAGCCCTCAGTTGGGACGGTTACGGCGATCGGGGCGACCCCGGGTTCCTCCGGCTCGGGAGCGGCGCCGACCGGCTCGTCCGGCTCAAAAGCTACCGGGACCGGCTCGACCGGCTCAAAGGGGACCGAGAGCGGGTCCTCCGGCTCGAAACCCACCGGGACCGGTTCGTCCGGCTCAAAGGGTACCGAGAGTGGGTCCTCCGGCTCGAAACCCACCGGGACCGGCTCGTCCGGCTCAAAGGGTACCGATTCATCTTCGTCCGCCTCGAAGGCTACGGGTGCCGGCTCGTCCGGGTCCAATGCTACGGGGGTGAGTTCGGCTTCTTCATCGACCCCTGCGCCGGGCTCGCCGGGTTCTTCGGTCGAAGCCTCGGCGCCCGGACTGCGCGGGAGCCGCCGGCGCAGCCACCCGACGAACCACCAGCCGACCATGAAGATCCCGGCGGCGGCGGTGATCCACAAGGCCACCACGTTGTACGCCGTCGAGCGGATGGTCAGCTGGCTGTCGGAGATGAGCGTCCCTTCCGGGGTGAACAGCCGGACGTTCAGCGGGAAGGTCCCGGAAGCCTGGGTGATCGCACGAACCCGGATTGTCTGGTTCGGGGGCTGCAGCTTGGAGATTGTTATCCGGTTGCCATCGGGGAACCGCAGCTTGTCCGAGTCGACACGCAGCACCACGTCCACCGGGTACCCGAGCCCGGAACCCACCGACAGCGGGATGACCCCGGTCCTAGAGGTGAGAGTGATCGTCTGTGGCGAGGGGGCGTGCAGCTTGCGCATCTCCGAATTGATCGACGGTGGGATCGACTCGGCGAACGAGACGCCCCGGCTGAGCTGCGCCCTGCTGGACCACCAGTCGGTGCTCTCGGCTATCAGGAGGCGCCGGGATAGAGAGCCGATCCGGGACGAGGGCGGAGCGAGCGCAGAGTACCGCTCGATTGCGCGGCGGGCCGAGGACAAAGCGGTGAAGTACGACTCGGGTGGCAGGTCCGGGCCGTTCTCCAGAACCTCATCCGAGCCGGCAAGCCTCACCTGTTCCCGGTCGGGAGGCTCCAGCTCGGCTGTGATTGCATCCGGCGTTGTCTCCCTCAGCCAGGAACCGGTTGCGACGACGTCCAGTAGCCCGGATGCGGAGCTTCCCTTGGCCTCCCAGTCGGGGGGTGCTATTGCGACGACGGCGCGGACCAGTCCCGGGGTTTCCAGGTGGATGGTCGCCGACTCAGCGGCGAAGCGCTGGCGGGCCTCGATGGTGTCCAGCTCGCCGCTGCGCCTGATCTGGTTCTCCAGCCCGGCGTCGGCAACCAGGGCCTCGGTCTCCAGCCCGGTGAGGCCTTCGGTCGCCGAGCCGGGGCCTCCCTCGAGGTTGACCGGGAGGGCCCGGGTGAACGGGTCGTCGGACGAGGTCAGCGAACGGGAGGAAATGATCAGGCTGTTGAAGTTGGAGCGGTGGAGCTGGGTGAGCGTCGGCTGGTCGAGGTCCCCGAATGTGGGCAGAAGCCACCCGTCCAGGGGCTCGGAACGCAACAGGCCGAGGGGCTCCGCCAGCAGCGCGTTGCGGCCTTCCGCCAGCTGGGTTGCCGCCAGCTGCTGGAGGCCGAACCGGTTGAAGGCCGGCAGGGAGGCGGGTGAGTAGGTGGTGGTGATTACCCGGGTGTTCGGCCGGGCGGCCAGGCTCTGCAGGCGGGCGAGCGTGGCGAACGCACTCTGCGCCCGCGGGTCCTCCGGCGGAACCTCCACGGTCCCGTCGGAGGTTGCCCGCGGATACCCGTCCGCCATGTCCTGAAGCATGCTGAGCAGCAGCCCGCTCGGCGCAAGGGTGACGGGCATGTCCGGGTGGGCCTCCAGTGCGTCCAGGATGCGGCTGAGCCTGCCGCCGTCGATGGAGCGCTCCAGGGAGTTGCTGGTGACCAGGTCCGGCCGGCTTCCGTCGGTGTACGCCGACGGCGAGTGCAGGGGGATGACCAGGCTGAGGCCGAGGGGCTTCTCCGGTGGTTCGTGAAAAAACACCATGTGGGTGTTGATCGCGTTGGAGGAGACGCGTCCCGACCGCACGATCACCCGCACCGGGTAGGCGCGGTCCTGGGTTGAGTTGCGGAACTTGGCCAGCTCGGCGAGCGGTTTGGCGATCTCGATTCGCCGGGTGGTGCGCGGCTGGATCGTGCCTTCAATCGGGATTGTGTCGACCGCCAGCGTGGTGCCGAGGCGGTTCTGGAAGGTCTGCTCCAGATGGGACCGGCTGGTGACCCCCTGGAAGATCGTCAGGGCGACCTCGAGCTCGCCGGCCGCCCGGCTTCCGTTGTTCCTGACCTCCAGGCCGACGGTGAGGGAGTCGGCCGGTCCGACCGACACCGGAAAGTCCACGAGCGTCGACTCGAGATCGGCCTCCCGGCTGGGGGAGGGTGACACCGAGGGGGTCTGGGCCCACGCGGCGGGGATGCCTGAGACGACCGTGATGAGGACGGCAACTATCGTAAGAGGCAGTGCCCGGGCGCTTAACATCCTTAGAACAGTATTCCCGATACCCAAAGGCGGGCATAGCACCGGCCGGGAATCGGCCCGCCCGGGCACTGGCACTATTCTTGCCCGGTATGGCCACGCTGACTGCAGAATCCATCCCCCCTCTTGCCCTGGACCTGGCGGGCCGCTTTCGCGACGCCGGGTTCGGCCTGTGGCTGGTCGGCGGCTGGGTGCGCGACGCAATTTTGAACCTCCAACGGCTGGAGGCTGAAGTTGATCTTCCCGGCCTCGATCTCGAAGAGGCGGACCTGGACTTTGCCACCGACGCCCGGCCGGAGGACACCCTGCGCCTGCTGAAGGGCTGGGGCGGATCGGTCCCCTGGACCTCGGGCATGGAGTTCGGGACCATCGGCGTGGAGAAGGCGGGCTCCCGGGTTGAGGTCACCACCTTCCGGAGAGAGTCCTACGACCCCGCCTCCCGGAACCCGACGGTGGAGTTCGGGGACAGCCTGGAGACCGACCTGTCCAGGAGGGACTTCACGGTCAACACCATGGCGATCGCCCTGCCCGAGGTCGAACTGGTCGACCCGTTCGACGGGATCTCCGACCTGGTGGCCAGGCGCCTCCGGACCCCCCTCGCCCCCAGGATCTCGTTCTCCGACGACCCGCTGCGGATGCTCCGGGCCTTCCGGTTCGCCTCGACCCTCGGATTCGAGATCGACGGGGAGGTCATCCGGGCGGTGGAGGAGATGCACGACCGGCTGTCGATCGTGTCCAAGGAGCGCATCCGGGACGAGTTCTGCAAACTGATGCTCGGCCCCTCGGTCAGCCGGGCGCTGGAGATGGCCACCGACGCCGGGCTGGCCGGCGAGTTCTTGCCCGAGCTGCCGGGCCTCAAGCTGGAACAGGATCCGATCCACCGCCACAAAGACGTCTTCCACCACACGCTGGCGGTGCTGGACAACGCGATCTCGGCGGAGAAGGACGGGCCCGACCTGGTGTTGCGGCTGGCGGCCCTGCTCCACGACATCGGCAAGCCCCGCACCCGCGAGATAACCCCGAAGGGGGTGACCTTCCACCACCACGAGGTCGTGGGGGCCCAGATGACCGAGGCCCGGATGAAGGAGCTGCGGTTCCCGACACGGATCATCGAGGAGGTCAAGACCCTGGTCTACCTCCACCTTCGCTTCCACACCTTTCGCCTGGGGTGGACCGACCGGGCGGTGCGCCGCTACGTGCGGGACGCCGGGCCCCTGCTGAAGACCCTCAACACGCTGGTCCGCTCCGACTGCACGACCCGCAACCCGCGCAAGGCGGCGCAGCTGGACAAGCGGATGGACGACCTGGAGGCGTGGATCGCCGAGCTCGGCACCCGCGAGGAGCTGAAGCAGCTGCGGCCGGCGCTGGACGGCAACGAGGTCATGGAGCACCTGGACCTCAAACCGAGCCGCACCGTCGGCGAGGCACTGGACTTCCTCATGGAGGTGCGCCTGGACGAGGGGGAGATTCCAAAAGAGGAGGCCTACCGCCGGCTGGATGCCTGGTACGCCCAGAGGCCGAAGGCGTGAGCGGGCCGAAGCCGCCGGATAAGAACTGGTACACGACGGTTGCCGACCACCTGGGCAGCGCCTACCTGGGTTTCGAGTTCGCCCAGGGGACCGAACAGGAGGTCGACTTCCTCTACAACGCGCTCAGCCTCACGCCGGGCGCCCGCCTGCTGGACGTGGGCACCGGCCCGGGCCGGCATGCGGTGGAGTTCGCCAAGCGGGGGGTCCAGGTGGTGGGGATCGACATCTCGTCGACGTTCCTCGGCATCGCCCGGGAGCGGGCCTCCGAGGCGGGGGCCCCGGTGTCGTTCTTCGAGATGGACGCCCTGGCGCTGCCGTTCGAGGACGAGTTCGACGTAGCGATAAGCATCTGCGAGGGGGCGTTCGGACTGGGGCTCGACGACCTCAAGATCCTGCGGGGCATGACTGCGGCGCTGAAGCCGGGCGGGCACGCGGCGGTTGCGGCGCCCAACACCTTCTACGTGCTCAACCGGGTGGGGGACCGGTCCGAGTTCGACCCGGTGACCTCACTGTTTCGCCGGACCATGAAGGACGTCCCCGGCGCGGACGGCAGCACTAAGGACCTGGCGATGTGGAGCTCGTGCTACACACCGCGCGAGCTCGAGTGGATCGCCAACGGCGCCGGACTGGACCCGGAAATCGTTAACGGCATCGCCCCGGGGGCTTTCGGGGCGGACATCCCGACCTTCGAGCACCCGGAGTTGCTGCTCCTGGCCCGCAAGCCGGCTTAGCCGGCGTTACTCTCGGCGCCTACCGCCAGCGGGACGGTGGTCTCGATGAACTCGGCCACCCTCTGGCGGGCGATGTCGTCGGAGTACTGCTCGGGCGGCGACTTCATGAAGTAGCTGCTGGGGCCGAGCAGCGGTCCCCCGATTCCGGCGTCCTGGGCAACCCTCAGACAACGGATGGCGTCGATCACGATGCCGGCCGAGTTGGGGGAGTCCCAGACCTCGAGCTTCAGGTCGACCGAGATCGGAACGTCTCCGAACTCCCGGCCTTCGAGTCGGATGTGGGCCCACTTGCGGTCGTTGAGCCACGGCACGTGGTCCGACGGACCGATGTGGACGTCGTCCGGCTGCAGCTCCCGGGCAAGCTGGGACTGGACCGACTGGGTCTTGGACTTCTTCTTCGACACCAGGCGGGTGCGCTCCAGCATGTTCATGAAGTCCATGTTGCCGCCGAAGTTGAGCTGGTAGGTGTGGTCGATCTTGACCCCGCGGTCCTCGAACAGGCGGGCGAGCATCCGGTGGATAATGGTGGCGCCGACCTGGCTCTTGATGTCGTCGCCGATGATCGGCACTCCTGCGTCGGCAAAACGCCGGGCCCATACCGGGTCGGAAGCGATGAACACCGGCATGCAGTTGACGAAGGCGACTCCGGCCTCGAGCGCTGCCTCGGCGTAGAACCGTGCGGCCTCCTCGCTGCCAACGGGCAGGTAGTTGACCAGGACCTGGGTGTCGGTCTCCCTGAGTACCTTGACCACGTCGACCGGCTCCTCCGGGGACTCGGTGATCTTCTGCTGGTAGTAGTAGCCCAGGCTGTCGAGCGTCGGGCCCCGGGATACCGTGACGTCCAGATCGGGGACGTCGGCAAATCTGATGGTGTTATTGGGCTCGGTGAACAGTGCCTTCGACAGGTCGGCGCCCACCTTCAGTGCGTCCACGTCGAAAGCGCAGGAGAACTCCACGTCGGACACGTGGTAACGGCCGATGTTGAGGTGCATGAGTCCGGGAAGCTCGTCGGCTTCGGTGGCGCCCCGATAGAACTCGATTCCCTGCACCAATGCGGAGGCGCAGTTCCCGGCCCCGACAATCCCCACACGGATCTTGCTTGTCATCTGTATAGCTCCTTAAAAAAGCATATGGATTTAGTTGGCGGTTTTGCCTTTTAGGTTGGTTGTGATGTTGAGCTTCTCCTCAGCGATCAAGCGATCGATCCACTCGATGTCGGCCCGGGTGGTGTCGACCCGGTGCTCCATGAGGCGGTAGGTGTAATCGTCGATCTTCTCCTTGTACGACCGGAGTTTTTCCTTCAGATCCGCCACGCTGTCGGCGAGGTACGCCCGGCGGCGCTCCAGAAGGTCGACGCGGTCGCTGCACTCCATGTAACGGAAAAACGCGAAGCGGACGCCGAAGCGCGCATCGTCCACCACCGGCGTGCGTTCGCAGAGACGGCTGGTGAACAGCTCTTCGCCCTGCGGCGTGATCCGGTAGATGTTCTTGCGGCGGGTCACTTCCTCCTTCGGGTAGTAACGCTCGACCATCCCGTTCTTCTCCAGGCGGCGCACCGATGGATACAGGCTCCCGTATGACGCCTGCCAGAATTGACCGAGCTGGGCGGTGAGCTCCTTCTTGAGTTCGTACCCGTGCATCGCTCGGTCCTTCAGAAGGCCGAGAATTGCCATCTCAATCATGGGAACGTATCTCCTCGATATATCGGTCCGATATATCTAACCGCTATGTCGAGCGGGTGTCAATCAGTAGTTACCTCAAGTTCGCTCCGCAGCGACACCGTGAAATGGGCTTTGTCGCGGCCCTCGCGTACAATTGCTCAACCATGCAGGGCTTTGTCGACTACACAATCGCCAAACGGTCTGTCCTCGAGGGACTCCGTCGAGGATCCCTTGACCGGATGGACGTCTGCGACGCTCACCCCGAGCTGATCCGGGTAGCGCGCAACATCGGCCTGGACATCGAACGCCCGTGCCCGGTGTGCAAGGCGGACTCCCTGAAACAGGTCCGTTTCGTCTACGGCCAGGAGCTGGGTCACCTCTCCGGCCGGGCGGTCTACCCGAAGGACTGGGAGCTGGAGCTCAACGAGAAGTACGACGAGTTCCGCTGCTACGCGGTAGAGGTGTGCGTCGACTGTGAGTGGAACCACCTGGCCGCCTGCTATCTGATGGGCAAACGTTTCCAGGAGAAGCGCACCAGGCCCCGCCGGAAGGCAACCTCCCGGGACTGAGCCGTTCGGCCGGCCGTCCCGCCAAAAGTAGAGTGACGCCGCCCCGGTGGACTAAAGTACGGCCCATCGGATTCTTACTCGCCCCCTTCGCCACCTTCGTGCTCCTGCTGGTTTCGGCCGTTTCCTCACCGGAATGGGCCGACCGGGAGCAGTTGTTGGCCCGTGCCCGGAACAAGGCGTCGTTCGACACGCCGCAGGGCCGGGGCATCTTCGCTCTCATCCCCTTCGGCGTCTTCGTGGGCATACCGGCGGCCCTGGGCCTCATTCCGGCCAACATCATGGTTTTGATCGGCTCGCTGGTGGCTTGCATGGTGGCCCGGGCCTTTCTGTCCAACGCTTCCGAGACCGGACTGGGCGGCTGGACGCCCGCCCACGGGTGGTTCCTGGCCCTCACCTGGGCCATCCTGGCTCTACCGCTGCACGTGAACAGCATGGATCTGGTGGACGCACTGGCGGCGCAGACGGCGCTGGGCCCGTCGCCCGTGGCGTCGGGAGCGGCCGTCTCGGCTGCGATGTGGGTGGCTCTCATCGCAGGCTTGGCGGCGGCCTGCGGCTGGTCCGAGGGGCAGCTGAAGCTCGCCCGCCCGGTTAGCGAGGCGAACGACGCGATCGACTCGATCGCCCGCTGGGGGGAAAGCGCCCTGGCCGCCACCGCGGTGTCGGCTGTGGTCTGGGGCCCGTCGCTCGGGGCACTGGTGGCCGGCCCGATAACCGGGGGCAGCTTCCTGACGGCGATGATCTCCTTTTTGGTGACGATGCTGGCGGTCGGTGGGGTCTCCTACTGCCGCCGCTTCGTCGGGCACTCCGCCCAGTGGGCGTTTGCCGCCGGCTCCGGCGTGCTGGCGATGGGCGCGATGATCGTGTCGGCTTTTATAAAATGATGATCCTGTTCCCGGTGGCTGCCGCCATCACGTTCGGCACCCTGTCTTTTGCGAACCTCCGCCGGTACGCGCCGTTCTTCGGGCCGGCGCTGCTGTTCTGGGCGCTGGCGATCGGCCGAGAACCGTCCGTCGTGTTCCTGGTGATGTTCCTCATCCCGACAATCGTTCTCGGAATCGGCGTCGCCCGCCACCGGCTGGAGGCGACTCCCTTCCTGATCATGGCGCTGTCCGACATCTTCCTGGCCATCGCCTTCTCGATCTTCCAGAGCAAGACCGCGCTGTGGACCCTGCCCGAGGTGGGCGGCTGGGGTTCGGGGGCGGGGCTGGCCGCAGCCGCCGCGATCCTGCGGCTGGGAGTCGCAGCCGACGTCGACGACCCGAAGGAGGGCGGCCTTGTCTCGATCCCCTGGTGGCAGGGGGCGATGCTGGCCTACTGGGTGGGCGGCCAGGGGGCCGCGGTGCTGGTGGTCGGAGGGATCTTGTTGTGGGGAGCGGCCGCTTACAGCTCGCACTCCAACCTGGCGGCCCTCTCGCTGGCAGGAGGGGTGCTCGCAGTGGCTGCCGGGCTGGGCACCGACCTGGCCGGGGTCATCGTGCTCGGGCTTGCCGGAACTGCGCTGGTCATGGGGGAGCGGGTCGCGTCGACCTGGCTCGTGGCCATCCTGCCGTTGTCGCTGCTGACCCTGCTGACCCTGCCGACCGGGCCGCTGATGGCCCTGGCGGCCCTCGTCTTCCCGGGGGTGTGGGCCGCGATGTCCACCCGCCTCAACTCGATCAAGCCGCCCGAGGAGGGCCTGCCCTACCTGTCGGGGGCGGCCGGAATGCTGGGGCTCGCGTACATCGCCGCCCTGGCGTCGTCATTCGTGACCGGCGCAGGCGAGGTAGGGGAGGCCGGCATCCCGGTGGAGCTCATCAACTCGATTTGGCTGATCTACGGAGCCGGCATGGCGGCGATGGTCACCCTGGCCTTCGTCGGCAGCGAGCACACGCTGCGGCTGGAACCGCCCGGACACAGCCGCTACTCGAAGTCGGAGATCCTTCTGCCCAAGCTGCTGCCCCCGGTAGCGTGGTTCAGCTTCTTCGTGGCGGGCGTTGTAACCGTCCGCCTGGTGGTGGCCGGCTTCCGGACCGCCTTCCTCTAGGGGCAACCCATCTCCGACGGCCCCCAGGCAACGGCGGCCGGTTTCCGCACTGCCGTGCGATCCCCGGACCTGGGACGGCGCCCGCTCGTCCTTCTGGCACTGCTCGGCTGCGCCCTGGCGCTGGCGATGAACCCCTCCCTCGCCGCCAACCTGGACCGGGTTCCCGGCGACTCGGCCGACCGGATGTTCCAGAGCTGGCAGGTGGCGTGGAACGGGCATGCCCTGCTGACCCAACCGTTCGACTTCTTCGACTCCAACGCGTTCTGGCCGCTGGAGAACTCGGTGGCGTTCTCCGACGCGCTGCTCGGCTTCACCCCGGCCGGCGCAATCGGGTCCGGGCCGGGGGCTGCGTTGGTCCGCTATAACCTGCTGTTCCTGTTCACCTACGCCGCGGCCTTCACCGCGGCGGCGCTGCTGGCGAGGGAGCTGGGCGCCGGGTGGCCGGCGGCGATCGTCGCCGGGGCCGCCTTCGCCTTCGCCCCATGGCGCCTGGCCCACCACAACCACCTGCACGTTCTGGCGAGCGCGCCGATCCCGCTGTGCCTGTTCCTGCTGCTGCGAGGCTACCGGAGGGCCCGGCCGGGCCTGGTGTTCGCCGGGTTCGCCGCCGCCACCTGGCAGGTCAGCCTCGGGTTCACCCTAGGACTGCCCCTGGCCTACCTGCTGGGGCTGCTTGGACTGGCCTCGGGCGCGTACTGGTGGCGCGCCCGGCCCGAGGTTCCCCGGCGGCTGCTGGTAGCGACTGCAGCTGGGCTGGCGCTGCTGGTCGTCTGGTCCGGGCTGCAGGCGATGCCCTACCTGAAGGTGGTCGAGGAGCACCCGGAGGCCCGGCGGGACGAAGCCACGGTCCGCTTCTACTCCCCGCCCGCCCGCAGCTTCCTGCTGGCGCCGCCGGAGAGCGTCCTGTGGGGCGAAGCCACCGGCGCCGGGCGGGAGAAGGTCAACTGGGCGCCGGAGATGGCCCTGTTCCCCGGGGCGACGGTCCTGCTCCTGGCACTTGCCGGCCTCGTGATCCCGGTCCTCTCCCGCAGGTGGCGGGCGGGACTGGGTGTGGCCGCGGTGGGGGCTGCGGTGCTGGCCATGGGTTTCGAGTTCTTCGACGGTGCGCTCACCTACGGAATCCTGTACCGGCTGCCCGGCTGGGAGTCGATCCGAACGCCCGGCAGGCTGTTCACCCTGACCTCGCTGGCGCTGGCCCTGCTTGCCGGAGCGGGGGCGGAGGGGCTGGTCCGGGGGGCGGTGGGGAGAGCCCGCGCAGGCCGGCCGCAAGCGGCACTGGCGCTTGCCTTGCCGGCGCTGCTCACCGTGGCGCTGCTGGCCGAGGGTCTGGGGAGGCCGGCCGGGGACCTGGTCTCCCCGGAGGTGCGCCGGTTCCCCGAGGCGGGTCCGCAGCTTCACCTGCCGTCGGACGACTTCAGCGATGTCCAGTACATGTTCTGGTCGCTCGACGGGTTTCCCGAGATCGTGAACGGCTACTCGGGCTTCACGCCCCGCCTCCAGCAGGACCTGCGCCGGGAGACGGCGAACTTCCCCGACCGCGCCTCGGTCGAGAGACTGCAGGGCCTCGGGGTCCGGACGGTCGTGCTTCACACCGATCGATCGGCCGGCGGCCCGTGGGCCGGGGCAGAGGCGAAACCGGTCGACGGGCTCCCGCTCAGCCGCACCACCAACGGGAGGATGGTGGTGTTCGTGCTCGAACGTGGGAAGGGGGTCGAAAGTTGAGCGGGCAAGATCGGTGGCTGAGGCAGGCCCCGCTGGGTCTGGCTCTGGGGATGGCGGCGTTCGGCCTGGTGGCCGCCTTCGGCCTCAAGTTCCAGTGCGTAGCCAACGGATGGGGCGACGGCTACCAGTACACGCATCTCTGCTACAACGAGATCCAGGCGCTGTTCGGGGTGCGGGGCATCCAGGCGGGCCTGCTCCCTTACCGGGACACCGCGTTCGAGTACCCGGTGCTCACGGGGATGTTCATGGATGTCGCCGGGAGGATACTGCGCGGCCTGGTCGACATCGGCCTTGCACCAAACAACGACGACCGCTCCTACCTGATCGTGTCGTCGATTCTGCTCGCCCCGTTCTCGCTGGCGGTGACGCTGCTGCTGCGGCCCCGGGTTACCGCCGGCCGCCTGGCGTTGTGGGCGGTGGGCGCTCCGACCATCCTCTACACCTTCCACAACTGGGACATCCTTGCGGTCTGGGGGGCGGCTTGGGGGCTGGCGTCCTACGAGCGAAACCGGCTGGGCCTGGCGGGCGGGGCCCTGGCCGCCGGCGCCAGCGCAAAGCTCTATCCGGCGTTCCTCGCCCCGGGCGTGGTGCTTGCCCGGTGGGCGGAGAGAGATTGGCGGGGGTCGCTGAAGGTCGTCGGGGGTTTTGCTGCGGTCTATGCGCTGCTAAACGTCCCCTGGATCGTCGCCGGCGGGGGGGATCCCCACGGCCTGGCGGAACAGTTTCCCGGTGTCGACCTTCGGGACCCGGACACCAACGGCTGGCTCGGGGTCTGGCTGTTCCACGCCGAGCGCGGCCCCGACATCTGGACGATCTGGTACTGGCTCGGGGACCGGGTCGACGGCCTGCAGCTGAACCCCTGGTGGGGCGGCGACTACACCGGTTTCGTGAGCCTGACCAGCTTCGGGCTGTTCGCCTTGGGAACCGGGTTCCAGCTGGTGCGGGGCTGGATGCGGCGCGGCGAGCCGGAGGGGTTCCCGGTTGTGGCCGCCGGGCTCGGAGTTGTGGTCGCCTTTTTGATCACGTCCAAGGTCTACTCGCCCCAGTACGCCCTCTGGGCGGTGCCGATGCTGGTGATGCTCGACATCCGGGTCAGGTGGATCCTCGCCTACTTCTTCGCCGAGTTCGCGGTGCTCGTATCCGGGTTCGGGTGGTTCACCCAGTTCGACCAGCCGGACCCCGGCTGGCGGGCCCTGCTGGAGGTGGCGGTGATTGCCCGAGCCATCGTCCTGTGCGTGCTGTTCTGGCAGGCGACCAAAGCGATCCGCCTCGTGCCGGCGGCGCCGGATGAGCTCCCCGCAGGACCCCAGGAGCCGTCCGGAGCAATTAGTTAGAGATTTCTTCCCGGCCTGCCCAATCGGGTGGAGACTGATGTCATACCCCCTGCCTATAGTTGCTCTCGATGGACGCTTCAACCAGGCACTGCTACGATTTCCAACAGACACTTGTAGGAATCCCTGCCCCCAAAGCGCCGGCCTATGTTGCCGGACGCACGCCAAACGGGGCCTTCCGGTTCACCGGATGTCCAAAGGAGTAATCCAATATGCGCAACTACGAGGCTGTGGTCATCGTCGACCCGAGGCTGGAAGAAGCAGATATTCAGCAGGCGGTCGATAAGCTAACCAAGGTCATTCAGACCCGAGGTGAGATGGCCAAGATCGATCAGTGGGGCCGGCGTCGTCTGGCCTACGAGATCAACCATCTCAAGGAAGGTCACTACTTCGTTGCCTCCTTCAAGGCCGAAGCAGACCTCATCGCTGACCTCGACCGCACCATGAGAATCGGGGAGGAGTACATCCGCCACAAGATCGTGCGGGTCCCCTAGACCGAAGGGTCATCCCTTCAGGAGGTGTGCGGTGTCGAATTACGTGACGGTGGTCGGGAATCTGACCAGAGAGCCGGAGCTGAGGTACACGCCCTCGGGTGCAGCAGTCGTCAAGTTCGGTATGGCGGTCAACCGTTCCTACAACAACCGCAACGGCGACAAGGTTGAGCAGACAGACTTTTTTGACGTAACCGCATGGCGGGAGCTCGGCGAGAACGTTGCCGAGTCCCTGTCGGTGGGGAGCAGGGTGATCGTGACCGGCCGTCTCCAGCAGGATCGCTGGGAGAACGACGGCGGCGAGAAGCGATCGAAGATCTACATCGTGGCCGACGAGATTGGGCCTTCCCTGCGTTGGGCCACAGCATCCATAACGAAGACTACCCGTGGAGGCCCCGGCGACTGGCAGCAGTCGCAGGGTGCACCGGGCGAGATTGATGAGGAGGTACCAACTGGGGCGTAGAGACTCCCGGAGCTCAAACTCCGATTCCAAGGGAGCTAAAGGCGACAAGAAGGGCGGTAGGCCGCAGCGGAAGAAGGTTTGTTACTTCTGCAAGGAGAAAATCACCTACATCGACTTCAAAGATGTCGCGACAATTCGCAAGTTCGTGTCCGACCGGGGCAAGATCCGCGCCCGCCGCGTGACGGGGACCTGTGTCCGTCACCAGCATGAGGTGGCTTCGGCCATCAAAAATGCCCGAGAGGTGGCTTTGCTGCCGTACGTGGTCCGATGAAGGTCATCCTCATGCAGGACATGAGCAACCTGGGGCACAAGGGCGACGTCGTCGAGGTCAAGGACGGCTACGCACGCAACTACCTGCTGCCCAAGAGCTGCGCCTTCAAAGCCTCCAAGGGGGCGTTGAAGCAGGCCGAGACCATGCAGCGCGCCCGGGCGGCACAGGAGGCCAAGGACCGCGCCCAGTGGACGGCGCTCGCCGGCCGCATCAGCGGGGTTCGCCTGGTCACCAAGGCAACCGCAGGGGCCGAAGGCCAGCTGTTCGGATCGGTCACCACCTCGGACATCGCAGAGATGCTGACCGCCCAGCTGGGCGAGGAGATCGACCGCCGCAAGGTGATCCTTCCCGACCCCATCAAGTCGGTCGGGACGCACGTGTACAAGGTGCACCTTCACGCCGACGTCACTGCCGAGGGCAACATCGACGTCCAGGCGGACGGAGCAGCGCCCGCCTTCGACGCCGAAGCCTAAGCCGCAAACTCAATAACACCGCCTTGGCGGGCGCCTTTTCGGCGCGCCCACCCGAGGTTTTCCCTACACTCCGAGACGGCATGCGCCGCACCGTTCGTCAAGCAAAAAGTTGTTTCGCGCACTGGCGAATCCCCTCTTGACCACGCCCTGAACCCTGCGTGTATTCTGCGTCCCTCCCCAACATATTGCGATGAGAACCCTCGCATACCCAAGATGTTGTGGATAAATACGACGAAAGGTTGTGAGCATCCTGTTGAATAACGTCGACGAGTTGTGGACAACGAGCCTGGATAGCTGGGGATTGGGGCCTTTGGAATCTCGCGAAAAGTCACCCTTAGGTCATATGATTATCGAACAAATGTTCGGTAACTACTAATGGCCATACGTCTAAGCAGCCAGCCCAACAAGGCGGGCGCCGGCTCCGACTTCCCGGGGCACGTTCCGCCGTACAACCTCGAGGCCGAGGAGTCGGTGCTCGGCGCCTGCCTGCTCTCCCGGGAGGCGGTGGCCAACGTGCTGGAGGTCGTCCGGGCGGACGACTTCTACAAGCCGGCCCACAACGAGATGTTCAACGCCATGCTCGAGCTGTACGGTCGCGGGGACCCCATCGACGCGGTCACGCTCGCCGAGGAGCTCCGCCGGCGAGGGACACTCGAGTCGCTCGGCGGCAAGTCGTACATCTTCACGCTGGTCCAGACCGTGCCCACCGCCAGCTCTGCGGTCCACTACGCCCGGATCGTCGAGGAGAACGCCCTGCTGCGCCGGCTGATCGACGCCGCCCACAACATCTCCGAGATGGCGTACGGGGTGCCTGAGGACGTCGAGGGCGCCATCGACTTCTCCGAGGACCTGATCTACAAGGTCAGCCAGCGCCGGGACAACCAGGACTTCCAGCCGCTTCGGGAGCTTCTGACCGAGAACATGGAGGTGGTCGAGAAGCTCTACGAGCGGGGCTCGGCCATCACCGGGCTGCCCACCGGCTTCACCGAGCTGGACAACATCACCGCCGGCTTCCAGCCGTCCAACCTGATCGTGATCGCCGCTCGTCCCGCCATGGGCAAGTCGGCGCTGGCCGTCTCGATGGCCCAGCACGTGGCGGTCGAGCAGAACACCCCGGTCGTGATCTTCTCGCTCGAGATGAGCAAGATGGAGCTCACCCAGCGCCTGATGTGCGCCGAGGCCCGGGTCGACTCCAACCGGCTGCGCCGGGGCCAGCTGCAGGACTCGGACTGGCCGAAGCTCTCCCACGCCCTGGGACGGCTGGCCGAGGCGCCTATCTACATCGACGACACGGCCAGCGTCTCGATCATGGAGATGCGGGCCAAGTGCCGGCGCCTGAAGGCCAAACACGGCCTCGGCCTGGTGATCGTCGACTACCTGCAGCTCATGCAGCCGACCACCCGGACCCGGGGCGACAACCGGGTGCAGGAGATCGGGGACATCTCCCGGTCGCTGAAGATCCTGGCCCGCGAGCTGGAGCTGCCGGTGATCGCGGTATCCCAGCTGTCACGAAACGTCGAGCACCGTACGGACAAGCGCCCGATGCTGGCCGACCTCAGGGACTCGGGATCCATTGAGCAGGACGCCGACATCGTGATGTTCATCTACCGGGACGAGGTCTACAACCCCGACTCACCGCAGAAGGGAATCGCCGAGGTCATCGTGGCCAAGCACCGCAGCGGTCCCATCGGAAAGATCGACCTGGCGTTCCTGGCGCACTACACGAAGTTCGCGAACCTGGCCCGGAGCCTGTAGAGCGACCCTTACTGCGACGCGGAGTTGAAGATCTGCGCTGCTCGAATCGCCAGCACCCGGGCTTTGGGCGCCTCCGGGGCCGGGAAGGCACCCGGCGCCCGGGAGTAGAGGTTCAAGGCGCCGGCCGGCTGGGAAGGCTCGGCTAAAACCGGAATCGAAAGCACCGCCCTGATCCCCCGGTCCTTCGCCGTCTCCAGAAACGGGCGCAGGTGCCCGTCGCCTTCGGTCAGTTCGATGAGCTCGGCGCTGCCGTGCTGCGCTGCCCTGACGCACGGGCCGTCGTTCAGCTCGTACTGAACTCTGTCGCACTCAAATGCGTCGGCTCCGGTCGCAACCGGAGTTGTCAGCCGGTCCCCCTCGCGGACGGTGAAGCTCACCTCGTCGGCCATGGGCATCAGCGACTGTGCGAGGCCCAGCACTCCCCACATGTGGGCCTTGATGCCGGTCTCCTGCTGGAGTACCGGTCCCTCGGAAGAAGCTGCAGCCCGGTCCGTCGTGTGCTCGATGACCAGGTTGGGAACCGGCTCGAAGGCGCCCGATATGAGAACCCGTTCGACCGAATCGTTGGGATTCACCAGGACCAGCCGGCCGCCGTCCCCGAGCTTGGATGCCAGACGGGCCAGAGTTCGCCTACCCGGTTCGTCGAGGAACTCGAGGAGTTCAAGGTCCAACGTCAGGTCGCCGGGGCCGGTCGACTGCCCGTCGAGCGCCGCGCCGGCCCAGCAGCAGTTGGAGAGATCCATCTCGCCGACCAGGCGGAAACTGCGCGGGGCGTCCAGTGTTTGGATGACCAGAAGCGGTTCGTTCGGTTGTGGGTAGTCGGCGTCGTTCATCGAGAATCCATTTTTCCACGAACTCGAAAAGACTAAAAAGCAGAGCCTTCAGGTTCCGGGAGGGCGAGCCTCCAGCGCCCGGGCGAGCACCCCGACGGCCTCCCCCAGACGCTCCCGGTCTTCACCGGACAGCGGTTCCAGCAGATCCGCCACCGCGTCCACCCGCCGCTTTCGTGCTGCGTTGAACAGCCGGCGGCCCTTGGTGGTGACGAGCACCTCGACCGACCTGTTGTCGGTGGTCGCCGCCCGCCGGTCGACGAGTCCGTCAGCCACCAGGCCGTTTACGATTCCGGTCATGGTGGGCGACCTCACACCCTCCGCTGCGGCCAGCCTCCCGACCGTCAGCGGCCCCGCGAAGACCAGGACCGAAAGGGCGGACAGGCGGGCGGGCGAAAGTCCGGAGCCCTGGTCGACGTGCCGGACGCTTCGTAGCAGGCGGATAGCGGCGCTGTGCAGCGCGTCGGCCAATTCCAGATCCCCGTTGCCCACGGGCAAAAGTATAGGTAGGCTACCTATCATTGTCGAGACAGGAGAAAGCGGATGGGCCAGCTGGTTGAAGCGGTGCTGGAGGGAGACGACGAAGCGGTGGACCGGTTGCTCGCATCCGACCGGCGAATAGCCGACGAGCGGGACGAGAGCGGGGTCTCGGCTCTGATGCTGGCGCTGTACCGGGGCCAGGAGCGCAACGTCGCGGTGATCGCCGAGGCCAAGGGGTGGCTGGACGTGTTCGAGGCCGCAGCCGTCGGGGACCCCGGCAAGCTGGAGCTTGCCCTAAAGGAGGACTCCGACGCCATCAGAGCCTTCTCGGCCGACGGGTTCACCGCCCTGCACTTCGCTGCATTCTTCGGCCGCCGCCTGCCGGCGAACCTGCTGGTACTCGCCGGGGCGGACGTCAACGCCGAGGCCCGCAACCTGAGCCGGGTGAGGCCGATCCACAGCGCGGTCGCCGGCCCCGACCCGATGATGGCCGAAATCCTTCTGGCGATGGGGGCGGACGTCAACGCGCAGCAGGAGGGGGGCTTCACGGCTCTCCACGCCGCGGCCAAGAGCGGGAATACCAAGCTGGTCGACCTGCTGCTGAGAGCCGATGCCGATCCGCGACTACCCGCCGCCGACGGCCAGACTGCTGCCGACTTCGCCCGAGCCGGGGGGCACGGGGAGATTGCCGCCCGCCTGGGAGGCCGGGGGCAGGGGGACGGTTAGGGGAGCGGGGTGTCGGTCGTGCGGGTGAAGCCGCGGATCCAGCGGTAGCCGTAGCCGGGGATCCGGACGTTGCGGTCGGAGATCTCGTCACCGGGACCGCTGCTGGAGTCGGCCAGCTCCACCTGCAGGTACTCGGCGTCCTTTCCGGCCAGCTTGCGCAGGTTGACGTTGCGGGACTTGTCCGACAGGTTGTGGACCGCCAGGACCAGGTTGGTTTCCCACTCGAACCGGTGGGCGAGAACGTCGTCGTAACCGGTCTTCATTACCTTGACCCGGCCGTAGCCGACCGCAGCACTCTGCTTGCGTGTCTGTACCAGGCGGCGCATCCAGTGCAGCAGCGAGTTCGGGTCGTGCTGCTGGTCCCGCACGTTCGCCTGCTTCGGCCCGAACGGCTCCACCGCCACCGGCCGCACCAGTTTGAAAGGCTCGGCGTCGGAGAAGCCTCCGGTGTCCGACGCGGTCCACTGCATCGGCGTGCGGGCGGGCATGCGCTCTTCCAGCTCGGGGTTGTCGCCCATGCCGATCTCGTCGCCGTAGTAGAGCATCGCCATGCCCGGGGTTGAAAAGGTCAGGCTGTAGAGCAGCTCCAGGCGCTTGCGATCCCCCCCGAAGATCGGAGCCAGCCGCCGCCGTATGCCCCGGTCGTAGATCCGCATGCTCTCGTCCGGGGCCAGGATGTCGAACACCTTCTCCTTCATCTTGTCGTCCAGGGTGTCGAGATTCAGCTCGTCGTGCAGGCGCGCGAAGTTCACCCAGCCGCAGAGCTCGGGAACCTCGGGGAGCGCCGAGAAGTAGTCGTAGAGCGGCTTGGCATCGCCCGTCGCCACGCTCGCCATCAGGGCGCTGTTCTGCATGAAGTTGAACAGCAGGTGCAGTTCATGTCCGCCGCCGAAGTACTCGGCGATCTCGTTGGGCGGCAGGTTGGCTTCGCCCAACAGGACGGCATCCCCGCGCCGGCGCTTCACGAACAGGCAGAACTCCTCCAGCCACTCGTGGTGCGGCTCGTTCACGCCCCCGTGGACCCCGACGGTCTCGATCATGAACGGCGCGGCGTCGAACCGGAACCCGGCCACCCCGAGCTGGAGCCAGAACCGCATGATCTGCATGATCTCCTCGCGGACCGCCGGGTTGGCGAGGTTCAGGTCCGGCTGGAATTCGTGGAACCGGTGGAAGTAGTACTGGCCGGTCTGGGAGTCCTGGGTCCAGTTGCGGGTCTGGACGCCCGGGAAGATGAGCGCCTCGGCCTCCTTGATCGGCTCGTCGGACCAGACGTACCAGTCCCGGTAGGGGGAGTCCTTGCTGCAGCACGCGTCCTTGAACCAGGCATGCTCGTTGGAGGTGTGGTTGACGACCAGGTCGATGATCACCCGGATGCCCCGCTCGTCGGCGGCATGGATAAAGGCGACAAAGTCCCCGAGCGTGCCGTACCGGGGGTCGATCGTGTAGTAGTCGGAGATGTCGTACCCGTCGTCCAGGTTCGGGGTGGGGAAGAACGGCATCATCCACAGGCAGGTGACACCGAGGGCCTGGAGGTGGTCGAGCCTTTGGATCAAGCCCAGGAAGTCGCCGATTCCGTCGCCGTTGCCGTCCATGTAGGTCTCGACGTCCAACTCGTAGAGGACCGCGTTCTTCCACCACAGGTCCCCGCTGTCCAGCCTGGTGCCCGAGTTCATCGGCTGCCTCCTATCTGCGGCAGGACCTTGTCGCCGAAGAAGTCGATGAACTCCTCCTGGTTTTTGCCCACCTGGTGGATGTTGATGGTCGAGAAGCCGAGGTCGGCGTAACGCTGGAGGTTCTCGGCGTGCCACGCCGCGTCGGACGAGATGTCGACGGTTTTGCCCACGTCCTCGGCCCGGATGAAGTTGGCGGCCATGTCGAAGTGTTCGGCCAGGCGGATGTCCTGTGCCAGGGGGCCGGGGAGCATGTTTCCCTTCCAAGCCTCCAGCGCCATCTTCTCGGCCGCGTCCTCGTCTTCGGCCCAGCAGACGTGGACCTGAAGCAGAAGGGGTTTGTCGCCGGCGGCCTCCCGGAAGGCGCCGATGATCTCCTTGAGCCTGTCCTCCGGCTGGTTCACGGTGATCAAGCCGTCGGCCCAGGTTCCCGCCCACCGCGCGGTTTCCACGGAGAGGGCTGCGGCGTAGAGAGGGGGAGGCTTGGCCGGCAGCGACCAGACCTTCGCCTCGTGCACGGTGACCAGGCCGTCGTGGGTGACCCGCTCCCCGGCGAGCAACCGGCGGATCACCGAGACGCACTCGCCCAGGCGCTCGTTGCGGACGGATTTGGGGGGCCACTCCCGGCCCGTGATGTGCTCGTTCATCGCCTCGCCCGAGCCGAGGCAGACCGAAAAGCGGCCGGGGAACATCTCCTCGAGTGTTGCGATGGCCTGGGCGACGATCGCCGGGTGGTACCGGTCCCCGGGCGCGTTCACCAGGGCAAAGGGAAGTTTGGTGGCGTGCATGGCGGCCCCCAGCCACGCGAATGCAAAACCGGACTCGCCCTGAGAGGCGCCCCACGGCTCGATGTGGTCCGAAGACTGGACCGCCTGGAAGCCGGCGCCCTCCGCCCGGACGGCCAGCTCGAGGAGCCGCGACGGGGCGAACTGCTCGTGGGACGCGTGGTATCCAAATTTTGCGGGCACGACTCTCGGTTACCCGAACCGGGGCCGGTCCAACCGCCTGCCGCAAGCGCAACGAAGCTCTGAATCTTGAGTAACAGGCCGGTCACGGGGAAGTAACGGCGGCTTTCCCTGCAATTCACACGTCCCTAACCGATGCGTAACCGCCGCTACTTAACCTCGTAAACATAGACAACCTCCGAACGGCCCGCCGGTTGGAGCGAGGCCGAAGTTCGAACCGCCTTAGTGGTTAAACGCCCTATTCGGGGCTTGAAAGGGGACGAAACCCATGGCAATGCGCAGAGAAGACGAAGAGTTCGAAGGATTGACGTTGAACCTCACCCCGCTGCTGATGCCGGTGGGCTCCAACGTCACGGCCGAGTTCCACCCGCTCGCAGACTTTGCGGCGTTCGGGGAGTACGAGGCGATGGCCGTCATGGACACCGGCGAGGACATCGCCTACCTGGCCGACGGGATTGCCAACGGCATTGCGGGATACCTCGCCGAGAGGCCCGAGATGTCGAGCCTCATGCGCTCGGTGCCTACGCCGGTCGACGTGAAGAAGATCAAGGAGTGGCTCGCCGTGACGAGCCAGGGCCCGTACGACGGCGCGATGTCGGCCTATCTGCGGGATGCGTCGCACCTGCCGGGCGGAGGGGCGACCTTCCCGGGTCTGGCGATGGCGCTGCCGCCCCAGATGCTCATCGCGCTGGTCGGCTGGGTGGAGGGCAAGATCCTCGAAGCGCTGGCCGAGGTCAGCGACGAGAGCACCCTGACCGCGGTCGGGGGTGCCTGGATGAACCTGATGATGCTGCAGCTGTGCATCTTCGTCGAACCGTACCTGGTGGAGCCGACCGGGCCCATGAACCACTCGGGCGCCGCCGAGTTCCACCCCTACGCCGAATTCGCCGGTTTCGGGGCCATCGAGGGAAAGATCCTCAAGGAGACCGGCCCGCTGCTCGAGCCGGCGGCCGGAGGGGTGATCGCACTGGCCTACAACTACCTGCTGACCAGGCCGGAGTCGGCGAAGTACTTCGACACCGACGCCCACCTGGCCCAGCGCAAGAAGACGCTCAAGGCGTGGTGGATCCGCAGCACCACCCAGCCGATGGACGGCAAGTTCCACGACTACATGTCGAAGGTCGCCGACGCCCACGTCCCGGGCGGGGGGACCCACCCACACGTGGTGATTCCCGCCGACCTCACCATCGCCCTGATGGGGTGGGTGCAGATGCGGGTGATGACCGCCCTCAACACGATCGGCGTGGACGCTGCAGGCGCCTACGTCTTCGGAACGATGGGTGAGCCGGCGGATACCGCCAAGGTGGGCCGGGCGTGGATGCGGATGTTGACTCTGCAGCTGGGGATCCTGATGGAGCCTTATCTGTCGGACGAGATGGCGCCGGCGTAGAACCAGCTCCACCGAGGAGGGCCTGGGGCAGTCGCCCGGGCCCTCCTCGTGTGTCTCCGTCCTGTAAGAATTCTCGCCATGGCCCCCTGGTTGATCATCGTCTGCGGCCCCTCCGGGGGCGGCAAGTCCTCGGTGGCCGGCCCGCTGTCCGAGTTGCTCTCGCTTCCGGTGATCGCCAAGGACGACCTGAAGGAGGTGCTGTTCGACAGCCTGGGGTGGGGCGACCGGGAGCGCAGCCGAGCCCTAAGCGACGCCGCCTACCGGCTGATGTTCCACCTCGCCGAGCGCCATGTCGCCGTGGGCAGGTCGTGCATCATGGAGGCCAACTTTCGCCCCGAGGCGGTCGCGGTCTTTCGGGACCTGGCGGCGCGGAGCCCGTTCCGGGCGATCAGGGTGAGGTGCTTCGCCACCCCAGAGGTGCTGATGAAGCGGATTGAGCGCCGGGCGCATGAGCCGCTACGCCACCCCGGGCACCTGGACGCCCAGCTGCTGCCGGAGGCCGGAAAGCTCATTCAGGAGGGGGCGGTCGACCTGGAGGGGCCGCTGATCGAGGTCGACACCACGGACCCGCGGTCGGTGGATGTCGAGGGGGTCGCCCGGCTCATCAAACAGATCATGGGCTAAAAGGAAAAAGATCCTGAACCGGGCCGGGGCTACAGCGGTCCGCGGGGGGCGGGGGCGGTTATGACCTCACTCCGACCCGGTTCAGGATCAGATGTTGTTGCCCCACCTATATCGGCAGCTTGGCTCAAACCTATAAGCACTATTTGTGAAATCTGGTCACGCTGAGTGGTGGTCAGGGATTCGGCTCAAGCGGAAGGCGAGCCTGGATCAGTCTTACCGGACCGGAGTGATCGCGGGGGGCGGGGGTGGTTAGTCCACACTCCGGTCCGGGGACTGAACTCTGCTGCAGTTACTTATCGGCAGAAACTTAACATCGTTAACTTGCAGTTTCAAACCCAGCGTGTAACCCGGGGAACTTTAGGCCGGGGTTCGTCCGTCAAAGGGTCATGAATCCAAAAGGCTGATGCGAGCCGAGATCAAGGAGCTGGAGAATGGGCAAACGACTGGTCGCAGCGCTGGCACTCGTGGTTCTGATGATTCTGGGGGCCTCATGCAGCATGGGTGGCGGTGACGAGGCAACGGATCTGTCCGGGCCGGTTTCCGGGAACGCGGTGTCCGAGTCGTCCGGCGGCGACGACGCCAAGCCGGCCGCCCCCGAAGCTCCGGAAGCTGCCGTCGGCCGCGGCGATGGGGGAGGTTCAGGCGGCGGGCCCGGGGGCCCGGGGGCATTCGGGGTAGCAGACTCGGACGCCAAGATCGCCCAGGCGCCCCTGCCGGACCTCCCGGACGGTCCGATCGCAGGCTCGGGCCGGGTCATCAAGAACATCTCGCTGGAGGTCCGGATCAAAAAGGACCAGTTCCAACGGCAGTTCGCACGGGCCGGCTCGCTGGCCGAGCAGTTCGGCGGGTTCGTCACCAACTCCCAGGTCAGCGAAACCGACGGCAAGCTAGCCTCGGGCACCCTCACCATCCGGGTTCCCTCGAACCGGTTCGAAGAGGCGGTTGGACGGCTCAAGGGCCTCGGCAAGGTGACCGCCGAGGACCGGAGCGGGCAGGACGTGTCCAAGGAGTTCGTCGACCTCGAGGCGCGCCTCAAGCAGGCCAAGACCGAGGAGGCCTTCTTCCTCCGCATGATGGACCAGGCCGAGAACATCTCCGACATGATCCAGGTCCAGAGCCAGCTCTCCGGGGTACAGCTGCGGATCGAGGAGATCCAGGGCCAGCTCAACTATCTGAAGGACCAGACGGCTTTGTCCACGGTGTCGGTGCGCATCTACGAGCCGGGCGCTCCGGCATCGGGCAATCCCCAGCCGCTTACCAAGGCATGGGACAGCGCGGTCGACGGGTTCCAGTCGGTGATCGGCGGCCTGGTGGTGGCGGTCGGGTGGCTGGCGCCCTTCGCCCTGATTGCACTGGCCGGGCTGTTCGTCCTCAAGCTCAGGAACCGGCCGAAGGCGGCGCCGGTGGTCGAGCCGCCGGCGGCGTGAAGTTTTAAGAGCGGGTGAGGGGAATCGGACCCCCGCCTGAAGCTTGGGAAGCTTCCGTTCTACCATTGAACTACACCCGCAAACTCGCCTAGCCATATTACCTAAGAGCCCCGGGGCACGAAGTCCGCCCCGGGGCTCTTACGGTTAGAATCCGCCCAACATGATCCTTTCCGACCGAGACATACGCGCCCAGATCGAGGCCGGAAGAATCAAGATCGACCCCTTCGATCTCAACCGGGTCCAGCCGTCCTCGCTGGACGTCCGCATCGACAACCAGTTCCGGGTCTTCCACAACCACCGCTACCGGGTGATCGACGTCCGCCAGCAGATGGACGACCTCACCGAGCTGGTGACCGTGGCCCCCGACGAGCCGTTCATGCTCCACCCGGGCGAGTTCGTCCTCGGCTCCACCCGGGAGTGGGTGGAGCTGCCCGACGACATCGCCGGGCGCCTGGAGGGCAAGTCCTCGCTGGGGCGCCTGGGTCTGGTGACCCACTCGACGGCCGGGTTCATAGACCCCTCCTTCAAGGGCCATCTGACGCTGGAACTGTCGAACCTGGCGACCCTGCCGATCACCCTCTACCCCGAGATGCTGATCGGCCAGATTGCGTTCTTCCAGCTGTCCTCGCCGGCCGAGTCCGGGTACGGCTCGGGCGAGCTGCGCAGCAAGTACCAGGGCCAGCGGGGTCCCACGCCCTCCCGCTACTGGGAGAACTTCAGCTCCTAGGGCGCAACCTCCAGCCTGCGGATACGATGGGAATCATGGACATAGGCGTATTCATCGCGGCCGAACCGCACAACCGCGGGCCCGCCGAGGACCTGCACGAGATGATCGACCTGGCTCAGGCCATCGAGGAGCTCGGGTATCGATCCCTGTTCACCGCCTCCCGGCACTTTTCGTCCGGCTACGCCGCGGTGCCTTCTCCCCTGGTGTTGTTTGCCGCCGTCGCCGAGCGCACGAGGACCCTGGAGTTCGGGCCGTCGGTCGTCACTCTGCCGCTCGAGAACATCCACCGGCTCGCCGAGGACTTCGCCGTGCTGGACGCCATCTCCGGCGGCCGGGCGGTGCTGGGGGTCGGCAGCGGGGACGACCCGCCGGCCTTTGCGGCGATGGGCGTCGAGTTCGACGAGCGGGCCGGGATGCTCTCGCAGACCATCGAAAGGTTCCTGGACATCCTGCAGGGCGGCGACGCCGGCGCCGGCATGACCCTCTACCCCCCGATCGAAA
>DASTUJ010000170.1 GCA_035759705.1 Actinomycetota bacterium
TCCAACGACAACTGGAACTACCTGTGGCCCACCTTCAGCGACAGCATGGGCGACTACGACGGTTCTTCCTACGAGTTTTGGATCCTTATGCGAGGCCTGACCGAGCGGTTCGGCACCAGCGCCGCGGGCGGCGGCGAGCAGATCATGCAGGACTTTTGGGAGCTGACCAGCAAGGGCACCCACAACAACCTGGGCGCCCTGGCGGCCGGAGTGACGGCCAAAGGCACCACCCTGGGCGACGCCTTTCACCAGCAGGCAATCGGCACCGCTTTCATGCGCACCTGTGGCGGCGGCTATGTCGCACCGTTGTGCTTCGAGGAGGCCGCCGGATACGTGGGACTGGCGGGCCTGCCGCCGACTTCGGGGACCATTGCTTCCGTCGGCGGCAGCGTCAACAGCAGTCTTGAGGACGACTACGCCGCCCGGTGGTTCACCCTGCCGGCCGCGAGCGGCTACTCAGTTTCTCTCACGAACACGTCGACCGGAGGCCAGTTGCGCGCTTCTGCAGTTTGCGACACCGGCAACTCACTTGTTGTGAGCCCGTTGTCCGCACCTCCTCTATTGACGCCCACGCCCCTGATCGCGACGCCCTCAATGGTGATTTTGCTAGGTGCCTTCGACGCGACGACGTGTGTACGCAGGCTGGTTGTAGTCACCAACCAGCAGCAGTCGGCAGGAAATCCCTCCAACTCCGCCACCCGAAGCTTCACCCTCAACACAGCCGCCGGCGGACCCGGTGCTCCGACGGGGGTAATCGCAAACGCCGGCAACGCCTCGGCGACTGTGACCTGGACCGCCCCGGCGGCGAACGGGGGCTCGCCGATCACCGGCTACACGGTGACCTCTTCCCCCGGCGGCTTCACTGCCGGCGTCGGGGCCGGAGTTGTGACCGCCAGGGTTTCGGGCCTGACCAACGGGACCTCGTACACCTTTACCGTCAGGGCGAACAACTCCGCCGGCCCCAGTGCCGCCTCGACGCCGTCGAACGCGGTGACGCCCCGCTTCCCGACGGTTGCCGACTTCGACGGCGACAAGGACACCGATCTGAGCGTGTTCCGTCCCGGGACAGGGCAGTGGTTCGTGAAGGACCAGCCGGCCGTTTCGTGGGGCTTGCCCGGCGACATCCCGGTGCCCGGCGACTACAACAAGGACGGTTCGCCCGAGCAGGCCGTCTTCAGGCCTTCCGTCGGGGGCTGGTACATCTCGGGCGGGGCTACCGTCTTCCACGGTTACCAGGGGGATCTGCCGGTGCCGGGGGACTACGACAAGGACGGCGACACCGACGTGGCGGTCTACCGGCCGTCAACCGGCCAGTGGTTCGTCAGGGATCAGTTCACCGTTTCCTACGGCCTGGCGGGAGACCTTCCCGTGCCGGGGGACTACGACAAGGACGGCGACACGGATCTCGCAGTCTTCCGGCCCTCTACCGGCCAGTGGTTCGTGAAGGACCAGTTCGTCGTTTCGCAT
Source organism: Actinomycetota bacterium (assembly GCA_035759705.1). Classification (NCBI taxonomy): domain Bacteria; kingdom Bacillati; phylum Actinomycetota; species Actinomycetota bacterium. The sequence continues at coordinate 1,468 of DASTUJ010000170.1, forward strand.
GGGCTGCCCGGCGACATCCCCGTCCCCGGGGACTACGACCAGGACGGCGACACCGACGTGGCGGTATTCCGGCCGCAGGTGGGCGGCTGGTACGTGAAGGACCAGATCACGACCTTCTACGGCTACACCGGCGACGTGCCGGTTCCGGCCGACTACGACCAGGACGGAGACGCGGACGTCGCGGTGTACCGGCCGTCGACCGGCCAGTGGTTCGTGAAGGACAAGCCGACCGTTTCCTGGGGCCTGGCGGGCGACATCCCGGTCCCCGCCCAGCCGGCCGTTTACCGGGCCCTGTTCGCTCCGTAGTTCATGCCATTACGGATGCGGCGGCACAATGGTGGTATGTCGACGATTAGACGTTTGCCTGTAGCGGTGCTGGCGGTGCTGTTGGCCGCCTCGTTCCTGACATTCGGCGGGATGCTCACCGAGACCGCTATTGCGGTCGACGGCCCATGCGGCCCGAACCCCTGCCCGCCGCCGGCCCCGCCCGACGGCGCCTGCGGCCCCAACCCCTGCCCGGCCCCCGGCACCCTTCCGGACGGGCCCTGTGGACCGAACCCCTGCCCGCCGCCGGCATCGAGCCCCGAAGGGGCCTGCGGCCGCAACCCTTGCCCGCCTGCTGCGCCTCCCACGGGGGCGTGCGGGCGGTCGGCGTGTCCCGCTCCGGCTCCCGTGGACACCTGCGCAGTCAACTCGTGTTCGCCGAGTGCTCCGGGAACGGCGGACACCAAGGCCGCAACGGCGGCGCCGTCGCCGGACCCCGCAGCCCCGGGCGCCGAGGCGTCGCCGGCTCCTGAGGAGAGCGCCCCCGGAGCGGACGAACCGGCGGCACCCGATGCGGCGGAGGCGCCCGAAGATTCGGGTAACTCCACCCGGCAAACGGGCTCGAGGACTCCCCTCCTCGTTCTAGCCGGCCTGGTCGCGCTGGCGGCGGTTGGCGGCTTTGGGCTTTACAGGTTCAGGCGGAGCGGTTCACGCGGATCGGGATAACTCCGGCCCGCGACCAGTCCGAGAGCTTCGGGTCCGTCGCGGCCGAGTCCCTGTACTTCGCCTGAAGCGCGAGGAGCAGGCACAGGTGCAGCCAGATGTAGCGGTCCCAGAGCTGGTTGGTCACGAAGCCTGCCGCGAGGTAGCCGAGGTAACCCGCAGCGAGACCCAGGCTGGTCAGGTCGCCCCGAGTTCGGGCGCGAAGCAGCGCTTTGAGGGCGACAACGCCTAGACCGAAGACGAAGACCAGCCCGAGCAACCCCGCAGAGACCCAGAGCTGAAGGTAAATCGAGTGGGCCGCTTTAGCCGATGTGAAGCCGCCCCCGGTCAAGGGGTTCTCGGTGATGGCGGTGAGCGCTTCGTCGTACGCCCTGACTCTTTCGCGGTTTGAGAGCTCGGCGGAGCGGTCACCGGCCAGCCGAGTGAGCGCGTTCTGTTCCCCCAGGTCCACCACCTTCAGGGTGACAAGGCCCGCCGCAACAGCCAACACAACCGCTCCCCAGGCGATCAGCTTCCAGCTGCGGGTCGCAATCAGAAAGGTCACCACGGTGACTGCCGCGGCCAGGGCTGCGGCTCGTGATCCGCTCATGACGATCCCGAGCCCCAGGATTGCCAGAGCCAAGCCGCCAAGAGCCCAGTGCATCCTCCGGCGTGAGGACATGACCAGCCCGAGCGCCAATCCGATGGCCAGGGCGCTCGACAGCCCCAGGTGGTTGGGGTGGGTTGCCAGGCCGAGGGCCCGCCCATTGGGGTCCCTTATGAACATCGCGATGAGCACGTGAACGCACACTCCCAAAAGGGCGATCCACATCAATCTGCGGACCATCTCCCGTGAGGGGGACCACAGGGCGATGATGACTATCAGGAGAAGGGTTGAGGCGGTGAAGCGCCCGAGCTCGGCCATGCTCGTAACCTGGTCGGTGGCAGTGAACGAGCCCCCCAGCCCGCCGGCGACGGTCAGGCAGGTCAGAACCGCCACCGGAAGGTATCGCCCCAGCTCATTGCGATTTACCGGGTCGCGGGTAAGGCCCGCCGTGGTGGGGATCAGCGAGAGAGCGAATAGCGTATCGGCCAGGGAGACCGGTCCCACTCGCAGGCTCAACATGGATACCGTGAAGGCACCCGCTGCAGCCAAGGTGAAGGTCATGGCCCCCATGCCTCCGATGAACAGGGCCATCGTCAGCGCCAGGCCGCCGACCGCCGCCCCGACACCCAGCCAGGGTGACCCGTCCCACAGCGTGCTTACGGCGCCAACCGCCACGGCCAGGGCGATCGCAGGCAGGATGCCGGCCGCGGGTAGATGGCGTCGTTGAGCCGTGGCCGCATCGGACGGACGCTCTTTTCCATTGGTCGGCTGGTCGAGCATGGCGCTTTACTTTACGGCAGTAGAAAGGTGCCTGAATGAGTTGCGCCCGGAGAGCGCCGGCAGACGTTGGCAATTCTTAAGTTACCCGCGCAAGGGTCCGTCGAGGAAAGCTGCATAAGTGCGGAGTAGGCGGTTAACCTGCCATCCCCGCCCCTTCTCGTGAAGGACAACACACTGCAGGTACAAATTTTTGGCATCAACTACTTCCCCGAAGTGACGGGTATCGGCCCGTACACCACTGGTCTGGCCGAGTTCCTGGCCGACGAGGGACATTGCGTCTCGGTGGTGACAGGGTTTCCGAGCTACCCGCAATGGCGGATCAGGCCGCCCTATCGCCGGTTGCTGTGGCGGAACGAGACCCGCAATGGGGTGAACCTGCGCCGGCGGTGGAACTACGTGCCAACCTCCCAGACGGCCGTTCGCCGGGCTCTTTATGAGCTCACCTTTCTCCTGTCGGGCCTGACTGGCTTGAAGGGGGGCCGGCCGGACCTCATTATCGGCGTCATCCCGAGCATGAGCGGCGGTGTTCTTGCCCGCCTCGGCTCGCACTGGTTCAAAGTTCCGTACTGCCTGGTGTTCCAGGATCTGATGGGGCTCGCTGCACTCCAGAGCGGGATGGAGGGCGGAGTCGCCGTATCGCGGTGGGTCGCCCGAATCGAGCAGTGGGTGATTCGGCGCGCCTCCAGCGCCGGGGTGATTGCCGAGGGTTTTAAGCCCTATGTGGCCGCCTCCGGGATGGCCGAGACGAAGATCTACCGGCTGCGAAACTGGACCGTCACCAAAGAGCCCACCGAGGAGCGGCTGGTCACACGGAAGTGGCTGGGCATCGATCCCCAGGACTTCGTCTGTGTGCACGCCGGGAACATGGGACTGAAGCAGGAGCTGAACAACGTCATCGAGTGCGCCAGACTAGCGGAGGCGGCTGCGCCGGGACTCCGGTTCCTGATGGTGGGCGACGGCAGTCAAAGGGCGCTCCTCGAGGACCTGACCGAAAGTTATGGTCTGAAGAACCTCACCTTCGTCCCTGTCCTGCCGGATGACGACTTCCCGAACGTGCTGGCCGCCGCCGATGTCCTGTTGCTCAATCAGAGCGCCGCGATCGCCGACATGGCCCTGCCCAGCAAGTTGACCGCCTATCTTGCATCGGGCAGAGCCGTAGTCGCCGCGGTGGCGCCGGACAGCGAGACGGCGAGGGAGATCCTCGCGTCGGGGGGCGGCGAGCTGGTGCCGCCGGCTTCTCCCGAGGCCCTCCTCGCCAAGATCACCGAGCTGGCGTCGGACCCGGACCGGCTGGCGGATCTCGGGCGGCGGGGCAAGGACTATGCTCAAACCAGGCTGTCCGTCGCCGAGGCACGCAGGCTCTTCTTTTTATTTCTCGAGGATCTGCTCAAGGCGTAGTGCGTTCCTTGGTTGGTCGCCGGATCAGATCGAGATCGTAGAGCCGGGACGAAGATGGCTGGCGGAGACAACTGGCGAGAGCGATACATGGACCGCTGGTACTCCCGCGCCGGCGGTTGGACCGACGGCACCACCAAGTTCCACGAGATGTGCCGGGAAGCGGTGCGGGGCGCGCAGGAGAACCCGTCGCTGCTGGAGATCGGAGCCGGGCCCCCGAACCCATCGTCCGACTTTTTCGCCGCCCTGGGGACCCTGACGGGGGTCGACGTGGACCCGATAGTGCGGAGCAACCCGGCACTCGTCAATGCGGTGGTCGTCGAGGCCGAGGAGCTGCCTTTCGAAGACTGCAGCTTCGACGCATGTTTCTCGAGCTGGCTGCTCGAGCACGTGGAGGATCCTTCGGTCCACCTCAAGGAGGTGGCGCGGGTCCTGAAGCCGGGCGGGCGCTACGTGGCCCGGACCCCAAACCGCTACCACTACGTCTCCATAGCGGCGGCGATGTCCCCGCACTGGTTCCACCGGCTGGTCGCGAACCGGCTGAGAGCCCTTCCCGAGGAGACGCACGAGCCCTGGCCCACCTACTACCGGCTCAACACCCGGAGGGCGATTACCAGGTCTGCGGCCGATTCCGGGCTGCGGGTGAGCTCGATCGTGCTCATTGAGTCCGAGCCCTCGTATGGCTTTGCCGCACGCCCGCTTTTTCTTCTGTTGATGGCCTACGAGCGGCTGGTGAACTCCACCCCTCTGCTGGAAGGCCTACGTCACACCGTGAACGTCGTCTTCGACAAGCCCGGGCCTTCTGGTGAAAAAGAAGTCGGCCTGGACTGAGCGGCCCTCAGCGTCGGTTGTCGGGTTGTAGATCCCGCCCAGAACAAAGCCCCGCTCGGCCAGATGTGCGATCACCTCGTGCGCCAGTGCCTGACCTGAATAAAGCTCGACAAACGACGCCTCCACTAGGACGTAGTCGAGGAGGCCGAGCAGCTCTCCGACGCCCAGCAGGACGTTCAGCTCTGTGCCCTGGACGTCGATTTTCAGGAGTGCCGGCGGTGTGAGCTGTGAGGAGTCCAGCACCTCGTTAAGCGGCAGTACGCTGACCCTCTCCACGCCGCGCTGCTCCGTACCGGGGAACGTACTCTCCTGCAGAGCGGTTATCGGAAGTAGTGACGACGAGTCGTCGCTGGCGGATACGTGGAAGTCGGCTTCTTCAGAGGTTTTGCCAACGGCTACCCGGTGGAGCACCACCCTTTGATCGCCTTCAAATACCCGCGAATATCGCCGTACGGCTGCTGGGAGGGGCTCAAAAGCAATGATTTGCGCCGAGGGGTGGAGGCGGCGCGCCACCAGGGAAAACTGCCCCCCATTTGCGCCGACGTCGACGATGGAACCGAGCGGGGGCAAACTGCGAAGCAGGGCGTTGTGCTCGATCGCGGGAGCGACGCCGTAGCGCAGTGCCTTCCGGAACCGGCGGTGCCGGACCGCCGCCAGTAACTTGGATGCTTTCTGGGGAAGACTCACTTTCGGAGCTTATGCTAGAGCGACCGCCGATTCTGAAATTCGACCAGCCTCCTCCATGGATGGGAACGCCTGCTCTTGGGATCTAACTCGTCGCTACTGGCCAGCGCCTGGCCTCCGGTCCGCACGATGGGCCGGAAGGCGGTTGAAGCCGGTCTAAGGCGGATCCCCTTCTCCGTGCTCGAGCCGCTCCGGCAGGCGTTCCCGCTTTCCGAGCCGGGCTCGTTGCAGGATCGTGTTCAGCGCCGGATCCTGGCATTTCTGCGGCACCGCGGCCTTCCACCGGACACTGAGTTCTTTACGCTTCAGGACAACCCGGAAATATCGATAGAAGTCTGCGACTCGTTTATCGCCGTCTGGCTTTACTGGTGCGGTGAAAAAAAGGGTTACGAACCCGAGGTGTTGAGGTGGTGGAAGGAATTCTGCAAGACCTCAACCAACGTTCTGGAGCTGGGCGCAAACATCGGCTACTTCACGGTCCAGGGCGCCAAAACCAACTCCTCCGCCAAGTACACGGCTGTCGAACCACATCCGGGCGCCGCTCGCATTTGTCGAAAGAACCTCGACCGTAACGGCATCAGCTCGGTCCAGGTCGTCGAGGCTGCGGCAGTGAGTACGGCACAGCAGCCGGAGATCGACCTGTTCCTTCCCGGGGGCCGGGATCACTACGACGAGGCGCCCTGCAGCGGATTTGCGGGCGGGAACGAGGTTCACCAAGAGGGTACGGAGAACATCTCCGCCTACAACTCGATCAGGGTGGCCGCCGTGGAGCTGCGGGAGCTCATTGCCGGAGTCGACCTGCTCAAGATCGACGTCGAGGGTCAGGAGCACCAGCTGCTGACATCGGTGGACGACCAGATCCGCAGCTCCAGGCCCACCATGTTCCTCGAGGTCCTGCCCGGAACCCCCCGGTTGCGGAGCTGGATCGCGGGCCTCTGCAGCGAGCTGGACTACCGTTGCTTCGTTCCGACCTCCGAGGCTCTGATTCCTCTCAGCGCGGAGGAGCTTTCCGGCGTGTCGCTCGTCGACCGTTTTGGTACCAGGGATCTGGTCGTCACCTGCCGGGCGATTCCGAACCAGGCTTGAGCCGTTCAACGTAGGCTCGGTCCTTGAGCACTCGAATTCCCCACCCTCCCACTTCCGCACCGGAGATCCTGCTCCGAACGCTTAGGCAGATCTGGACCCACCCTGAGAACCGAAACCGCCGGGCCCGCGCGCTGGCCGGGTACTTCGGTTGGCAGGCGTGGGAGCGAACGGTCCGAAGGCCCGTGACCGTCAAGCTGACCGGCGGGATCAAAGTTCGCTGCCACCCGCACAGTCCCATTGCATCGGCGGTCATCTACTACGGTCTCGCCGATCCGGCCGAGATGCGGTTTGTCCTCGGTTACCTGCAGCCCGGTGACACATTTGTCGACGTGGGGGCCAACGTCGGTGTGTACTCCCTACTGGCAGCGTCGGTGCCGGACGTGCGTGTCCTGGCCCTGGAGCCGTCGAG
>DASTUJ010000171.1 GCA_035759705.1 Actinomycetota bacterium
GTCGACCTTGGCGGTCTCCAGGAACTCATTGGGCCACTGAACGACGATCTCGTCGGCCTCCGGGAACCGCTCCTTGGTGGCGAATACCTTCCGGGCGTCGCACACGGTCACCCGGTAATCCAGGAATTTGCCGATGCGAACCACCGCCGATGCGAGGTTAACGGCGCCGAAGACGTACATGAGCGGAGGCGGGGCAAACGACTGGATGAACAGCTCGACGTCCTCGCCCTCCTCCCCTTTGGGGCCGTACTTGACCGTGGAGATGGCGCCGTGCTGGAGCATGTCGAGCGCCTTGTCCACGGCCACCTTGTCCAGGTCGGGGTCCCCGAGGGACCCCAGAACCTCCTCGTCGGAGGCGAGCACCTTGGCGCCCGGGTTGGGGCCGGTGACCTCGGTGATCAGCGAGACGGCGTCCTTCTGCTGGATGGCGTTCTTGAGGGCGTCGTAGATCTCCCCCATCAGTAGTCGAGGCGCTCGACGAACAGGTGGACCGTGCCGCCGCAGGTGAGGCCGACCGCGCAGGCTTCCTCGTCCGTGATGCCGTGGGTGATACGCATCGGGATGCCGGTGTCGATGACCTCCATGGCCTTCTCGATCACGGCAGGCTCGACACAGCCGCCGGAGACCGAGCCGGCGACCTCCATCTTTTCGGAAACCGCAAGCACGGCGCCGGGGTCACGGGGAGCAGAACGCTCGGTTTCGATCAAGGTTGCGACCGCTACCTTCTTCCCGTCGGACAGCCACTGGTCCACCGTGTCCAAAACTTCGTACATATCTGCCTCCCGGCCCTAATCCGGTCCGAGAACTACGCTCGTAAACCGGGATGCCAACGAATACCCCACCTCTAAAAGCCTCAACGCTCGAAGTGCCGCAAACATTTCCTCAGGGCGCCGCGTGCCTATTTCCCCAATGTTAGTAGGATCTATGAGTTAGGCCAGAGTGGTCCCGGTGAAGCAGCCGGAACCCCACCCTCGCCTTGACATAGCGAAGGCCGCTTCGATACATTAAGCGGCGGTCCATCGTATGGACGGCAGCACATCAGGAGGGGGAACCGGCGCCCGAAGCGTAGGCTACGAGCGATCGCCGCCAGTTCTCACAGTCAGCCCTCCCATATCCCCTTTTAAAGATTTGTAATGGCTTGTACCGGTCCCAGAAGTCTCGTGTAGTCCAGATCTAGGAGGAATGTATGTATCCCCCACCGTTCGAGTACGTAGCCCCCGATACCATTGAGGAAGCGCTCGCCATCTTTGCCCAGGCCGGCGAAGACGCCAAGGTCCTTTCGGGTGGCATGAGCCTCATTCCTCTCATGAAGCTCCGCTTCGCAAGCCCCTCCGTCATCATCGACCTCAACCGGATCCAGGGCCTGGACTACATCACCGAAGAGGCCGGCGGCCTTCGTGTCGGCGCGCTGACCCGCTACCGCAGCCTGGTGCGCTCCGACCTCCTGAAGTCCCGCTACCTGTGCATGGCGTCGTGCGCACCGCAGGTGGCCGACCCGGTGGTCCGCAACCGCGGCACGCTCGTCGGCTCCCTCTGCCACGCAGACCCGCAGGGCGACTGGGGCGCTTGCATGCTCGCCATGAACGGCGCAGTAGTGGCTCGCAGCCAGTCCGGCACCCGTGAGATCCCGGTCGAGCAGCTCATCGTCGGCCCGTTCCAGAACAGCCTGAACCCGGGTGAAATCGCAGTCGAGGCACGCGTTCCCAGCCAGGGCGAGCGTTCCTTCGGCCAGTACCTGAAGCTCGAGCGCAAGGTCGGCGACTTCGCCACCGCAGGCGTCGCAGTCTCCATCGGCTGGACCGGCGGAAGCATCAGCCACGCAGGCATCGCCCTCACCGGCGTTGGCTCGGCAAACATCAAGTGCACCGGTGCAGAGTCCGCCCTCATGGGTGGAAGCCTGAACCAGGGAACCATCGGCGAGGCCGCCCGCCAGGCAGCCGGTGCTTGTGACCCCAAGACCGACCACCGCGGCAGCGCCGAGTACAAGCGTGAAATCATCCGTGTCTACACCGAGCGGGCACTCAGCGCAGCAGCCGGCCTTCGCGCCGCTTAATCGCTGAGACGAAAATCACTCACGCAATTTCAAGGAGGCCAATGTGCAAGTAAAACAAGTGTCGGTCACCGTCAACGGTGAGCAGTACACCACGGAGATTGAGCCCCGGCTCCTCCTGACCCACTTCATTCGTGAGGTCCTGGGCCTCACCGGAACCCACATGGGTTGCGACACCACCAGCTGCGGCTGCTGCACCGTCCTTCTCGACGGGCTGCCCATCAAGTCCTGCACGTACTTTGCAGTGATGGCCGATGGTCACGAAGTCATGACGGTCGAGGGCATGGCCCTTGCATCCGAGCTTCACCCGGTTCAGCAGGGCTTCCACGAGGAGCACGGCCTTCAGTGCGGATTCTGCACCCCCGGCATGATGCTCGTCTCGAAGGCACTGCTCGACGAGAACCCCAACCCGACCGAGGACGAGATCCGCTGGGCCATCTCCGGCAACCTTTGCCGTTGCACCGGCTACCAGAACATCGTCAAGGCCGTTAAGTGGGCGGCTCACAAGATCAACTCGGAGCCCATCGCCTACCGCAGGTAATAACGCTTCTCACTAACCCCCACCCTGATTCTTTAGGGTGGGGGTTAGTCTTTAGTTGGACACCTTCAAAACTCACTTCCGGAGACTTTCGAATCATGGCCAAAACTCAGACCGACGCGGCAACCAAACAGTGGGTCGTCGACTACTACGACGGATCCTGGTTCGACTACCGGCTGATATGGCTGAACGGCGACAACCTCGGAAAGCACTTCGGCTACTGGGAGCCGGACACCAAGTCCCAGGCCGAGTCCCTTATCAACATGAACCGCCAGACCGCGCTTCGGGTCGACCCCAAGCCCGGCCAGCGGGTTCTGGACGCCGGTTGCGGCGTCGGCGGGTCGTCAATGTGGCTTGCCCGCAACTACGGGGTGGACACCGTCGGCATCAGCATCTCCGCCAAGGAGCTCGAGCGAGCCCGCAAGTACACCGCCAAGCGCGGCCTGCAGGCCCAGTGCACCTTCGAGCAGCAGGACTACATCCACACCAACTTCCCGGACAACAGCTTCGACATCGTCTGGGCGCAGGAGAGCTCCTGCCACAGCAAGCACAAGGACCTGTTCGTCAAAGAGGCGTTCCGGGTGCTGAAGCCGGGCGGCAAGCTGGTCATCGAGGACTGGTACCGCACCGGCCGGCCGTTCCACCCCGCCGACGAGAAGCTCATCCACCACTTCCTCGGCTGCTGGGCGATCCCCGACATCCCCACCAAGGATGAAATCACCGGCTACATGGCGGACGCCGGGTTCACCGACATCAAGTTCGACGACGTTACCCCCTACATGCTCCGGTCGGCCCGCCATCTGTACCTGATCACCGCCTGGCTCTACCCGGGGGCGTTCCTGCTCAGATGGCTGCGCCTTCGGACCAAGGTGCTCCACGACAACCTCAGGGCCGCTCGCGGCCAGTGGCGGGCGCACGTGCGCGGCCTGTGGATCGGCGGCATCGTGGTCTGCACCAAGCCGGAGTCGTCCGACTCGGAGGCGGCACAGTCGGCGCCCGCCGAGTCCGCACCCGAGCCGGTGCCCGCAAACTGATGGTGAACAAACCTTCGACCGACGCCGAGACCCGCAAATGGATCGTCGACTACTACGACGGGTCCTGGTTCGACTACCGGGTGGTCTGGCTGAACAAGGGCACCCTGGCCAAACACTTCGGCTACTGGGAGGAGGGGGTCACCCGCAACCACGGCGAGTCCCTCCTGAACATGAACAAGCAGGTGGCCGCCCGGGCCAACCCCAAACCGGGCGAGCGAGTCCTTGACGCCGGCTGCGGGGTCGGCGGCTCTTCCATCTGGCTCGCCCGAACCTTCGGGCTGAACACCGTCGGCATCAGCCTTTCGGAGAAAGAGCTGCAGCGGGCTCGACGGTACGCCAAGGAGCGTGGCCTGGAGGCGCAATGCACCTTCGAGGTCCAGGACTTCGTGAACACCACCTTTCCCGATGAGAGCTTCGACATCGTCTGGGCCCAGGAGAGCTTCTGCCACGCCATGGACAAGGGCGCCTGGATGAAGGAGATGTTCCGCCTACTCAAGCCCGGGGGCCGCCTGGTGATCGAGGACTGGTTCCGGCCGACGCGGCCCTACCATCCGGCCGACGAAGCGATGTATCGGGAGTGGCTGCGGGGATGGGCCATCGACGACCTGGCCACATCGGACGAGATCGTCGCCGACGCCACCAACGCCGGCTTCGTCAACGCAAAGGTCGACGACATCACGCCGCACGTGATCAGGTCGGTCAAGCGCCTCTACGCCATGACCGTGGCTCTGTTCCCCGGCGCCTACATCGGCAAGCTGGTCAAGCTGCGCAGCGACGTCCTCCACCGCAACATCGTCAGCGCCCGGCTGCAGTGGAGGGCCCGAAACCGCAACCTGTGGATCTCGGGCATCTTCTCGGCGCAGAAGCCGGAGGCTGCACCCCAGGGCGCTAACGGTAAAGAGCCCAAGGCCGCGGCCGAGTCGAACGCTCCCAAGGCCCCGGCTAAGAAGAAGTCGGAAAAGGCTCCCAAAGCGGATGCTCGGCCCGCCGAGGCGGCCCCCGCCGAAGCTCCTCCGTCGGAGTAGCAATGAAGTCGCCGGGAGGCGTCCGTACTGCCCGGCCGGACGAGGAGGCCGAGAGTTAACCTCGCGGAGGCGATCCAGTTCACCGCCGCCGACATCGCGATCATCATCGTGGGGCTCCTCGTGGCACTGCTCGTCTCTATCGCCGTCTTCGTGGCCGGCTGTAAAGCGGCAGCAAAGGCGGGGGCCGGATCACGAAATGCGTTGGTACTGTGGATCGTCATCGCACTGGTCGAGGCGTACCTGACCGTCTCGGCGCTCTTCAGCAGCGGCCGGCTGGTAGCACTGCTGGGAGTGACTGCCCTGGCCGTTCAAGGGGTCATGTACTTCAACGGCCGGAAGGACAGGCCGTCACCCTAGGCTGTCATCGAGCGATGCTTGCCGCTTCCCGGAGGTCCGAGCTCGGCTCGGGTTTCCTTCCGAACAGGTCCAGCCACCCCTGAACCTCGATGCGAAGAGGGTTGTTGCTGCCGTGATCGGGGCCGTAGTGCTCGGGCGCCGGGACGTCCCCGGACACCCAGGTCCCGGCCAGCCGGTCCCACCAGGTGAAGAAGGGCCCCAGGTTCACGGCACCTCCCTGCCGTCCGTGGTGGTGGCGGTGGGCCGAAGGGGTCATCACCACCGCCGAGAACCATCGGGGAAACCGCACCGGCAGGCTCGTGTGCTCGAGGACCTGCCAGGAGTTCGATATCGCAGCGCACACCACGACCACCTCCAGGTCGAAGCCGAACAGGGCCAGCAGCGGATGTATCAGCAACCCGTGGAAGGGCGCCCAGGTCTGCCTGAGGCCGAGAGTGGAGTCGAAGTCCGTGCCGCTGTGGTGGGGCTGGTGGGCTGCCCACCCGATCCTGGTCCGGTGCCCGACCACGTGGTAGACCCACCCGGACAGGTCCCACGCTATGAAGGTGACGGCGGCCCCGACAATCGGGTGGTCCCGCCAGAATTGAGCTGCACCGTCCGAACCGGCCACGGCGACGAGCTCCCAAAGGAACTTCATCACCACGGCATAGAGGCATCCGACGAGCAGGGCGACGCCGCCCATGAACGTGGCCGTGGCAGCCGAGGTGAAAATCGCTTTGCGTCCCGGGCCGGGCCGGCGGGCAAGCCAGGCGATCTCAGCGGCAACCAGGGCGAAGGCAACCGAGTACGGCAGGCTGACGGCCAGCGTGTAGGGCGGAATATCAGCCAGCCAGCGGGTGAAGTAGCCGATTCCTATCACCTCAGTTCATGGATGCCGGACCCAAGCGTCTCCGGGCCTACAACCCTAATCTGCAGCGGTTGCGCCATCAGGATCTGCAACCTGCCGGCCATTTGCCGATTGGATCAAGTCATCGGGGAGGTCGACCTGGCTGAGGCAGATTTGCTAGGCCGCCGGCGGTCCGAGCGCCGGGGCCGGCAGGATCACAAATCCGGTGATCGGCTCCTGCCCCGGGTAGAGCCTGGCCGGGTCACGGTACACACACCACTCGTGGGCCGCCTGCGGAAGCCTGTTCTCGATGTCCTTGGGCCGCCGTTCCTTCTTGACCGAGACCACGTCGTCCACCGAAACGCCCTCGGGGAGATCGACGAAGTCGGCAAGCGTCGGCGTGGAGCAGCTCAGCTTCCTGCCGTCACGCAGCTTGAGCCTGAAGTAGCGCTGGCCGTTGACGACCTTGGCCCCCCGGTGGACCTTTCGGCCGATCCAGGCCGGCAGGCTGAACGGGGAGGGTTCGATCCGTTCGATGTCCGCTGCGTCCAGGAACCGGGGGTCGCCGACGTCCGGAAATGCGCCCCAGGCGGTCAGGAAGCGTGAGGCCTCCACCAGGAAGACCCGTTCCCGTACCGACCCGTCCTTCAACACCAGGCGGCACGGAGTGCTGCGGGCTCTCCGGCTGGTCCGGGTGATCGATCTCAGCTGGCCCAGCAGCCGTTCGTCCAGAACGGGCAGGCCGGCCGCAAACGGCTTGGCCCAGACGACCCGGCGCCAGTAGGTGTTGAAGTCCACCCGGCTGCGGCGCCTGCCGAAATTCTCCGGCAGAGGGCGCGAGAACAGCATGCTCCACAGGCCTGCGACCACCAGCGCACCGGCGCAGCCGGCAAGGACGGCGGCCTGTGAGCCGGGGAAGGCGGGTGCGGCGGCCCCCGCGATCTCCGTGAGGACGATTGTGGTCGCCGCCGCCGGGAACACCGCCGCGAGGTTACGGCGAAAGACCAGGACGTAGGAGGTCACCGCCGCTGCGGAGGCCAGCGCGGCCGACAGGCCGAGCGCGGCGAAGCCGGTGACCTCGGGTTCCCACGAGACGAGCATCGCCGCCCCAGCTGCGAGGAGGAGCCCGCCTCGGAGCCGGTTTCGGGTCCAGCAACCTGTGAGGAGGTTGACCAGCCCGAAGACCAGCGCCGCCGCAGCCCCGACGGAGAGTGTGTTGACAACGCTCGACAGGCCGCCGAGCAGGGGCACCTCGTACTCCAGCGCCGAATAATCGGGCCAGCGGACGGTTCGGTCACCGAACAACCGCAGCGCCGGGATCACCGCGCCGGCGACGACTGCGCCCACCGGGATGCCGAGGAGCCAGGAGCGACTCATCGACTGCTTGGTCTCGTGGCGGCGCAGCCCCACCGCCGCCGCGAGGACCAGCCCGGCGCCGACGGCGAAAACCAGCTCCATAAAAACGGACCCTGCGACCGAGCCCGCGACACCGAACCCGCCGGGCTCGGCAAAAGGATCCTCAGTCAGGGTCTGCCAGTCGTTCAACGACACCACGACCGAGGCGACGAAGACCGCCAGGCCGGTGGTCCAAAACAGCCGGCCCGACACCCTGCGACGCACGGTAGCCACCAGGACATACAGGGCCATGGCGCTGATGAACGCCCAGACAACCGGGTCTACGACGTCCGACAGGAGCCTTATCTGTGATTCGCCGTCCCACGATTCTTCGTAGTACCCGTCGGGCATCTCAATGTACCGGTAGACGTCGGTCGCCTGTCCGCCCCAGATGTCGACCGCAACAAGTGCCATACCGGCCTTCAAGGGCGGCTGCGGCACTTTGAAGGTGACGTGCCAGTCGACGTCGTCCTCCCCCCAGTACTCGGCGAAGTCCACGTCTTCGGGGGTGACTGTCCTTCCGAGCTCCTCCTTGACTGCCGCAACCCCCAGGGCGACGGCTTGCTCCTCTTTGAGTTTCGAGGAGGAGACCAGCTCGTCCACCGTCTGGCTGGCCTCGAGCACCTTGCCGCGATGGTCCAGAGTGACCGTGTACCACTGGTCGCCCGTCCCGTCGAAGGTAACCGTCCAGCCCGGCGCGTTCAGGTATGTCCCGACCAGCTTGCGGTAGGTGGCGGATCCGTACTCATTCATGACGTAGTCGGCGTCTTCGCCCGCCTCGTCGTTCACCGAGGCGAACACATCGAACCCCTTCAGCTTTTTGCCCTGAGCCTCCAGATGGCCCCGGGCCGCGCTCTTCGCCTCGTCGGCATTTATCGAAACCGGCGGGGCATCGGCACCGGTACGGGTGGTCCCGAACCAGCCGGCAAGGCCGACCGACAGGAGGAGCACGAGGCCGGCCCAGGCCCTTGGCCCAAAGGGAGGGGCGAGCCGGGGCTCTGACGGCTCCGGCCCCCGGGTATCGGAACGCCACAACGCGTTGCGATCGGCCGGCTCGACCTCGGTCCAGCGCCGGGCTCTCAGCCTTGCGACCAGGACGATGACCAGGGGGACCAGACCGGCCGCTACGAACGCCGCCTTCGCTCCGAACGACGAGGTCTGGGTCGTGAAGATCGGCAGCCCCATGAGCACGTAGTCGTAGGCGAAGTGCGCCAGGATCGCAGGGACCAGCCCGAAAACCAGGTAGACGGCGCCGAAGGCGAGTGCCGGCAGGAACAGCTCGACAATGCGGGCGTAGACCGGCTCGGTCGGGTACGAGACGTGCGCCCCGGCGAACACCAGCGCCTGGGCTACCAGCCCAAGCCCCAGGAACAGCCGGGCGTGGCCGAACCGCTTCCCCAGCAGCACGGCGCCGGCAAGCGGGAGCGCCCGGAACAGAGCCTCCTCCAGCACGCCGGCGTGCAGCGCCATGGAGAGCGGGCCCAAGAACGGCAGGTAGGTGGCCAGCATGTCGGGGTCGGCGCTTGGAGAGGCGGGGGTGTACCAGGAGAACCACAGGGTCATAACTGCGTAGAAGGCTGTTACGTAGGCAAGCAGAATGAAGGCCCACAGGTACCCTCCGGCGGTGCGGCCGAGCATCGCCTTCGAGGCGGCGCTGGGCCTCCGCCAAACCCGCCACAGTTGGATCTGGTTGGGGAACGCAATCCTGGTCAGGCCCTCAGCCACCAATAGAGCAACCGAGGCCATGGCCCAATCCGAAAAGAACGTCGTCGCAGCGTAGGAGATCTGCTCCCCGACGAAGGTAGCTTTCGAGCCGAAGGTGCTGTAGTCGAACCAGTAGACGGGGAGGCTGTTGAGCTCGGCCGCAGCGGCGATCAGAGCGAGAGCCGCTCCCCAGCCGACCGACCGCCGCCACTCGAACTGACGCCGGCGCGCCAGCACGATCAGGGCGAAGGCACCGCCCACGAAGAAGACCGATCCGGCTACGAACCCGACGATTCCAAGGATCACGACCCTGGTCTCGTCCACCTCGGACTGGGCTATCTCGTACGAACGCGGCAGCTCGATCGACTGGGTGAAGCCGCCGAACTGGTCGCCGTTCACATATGCCGTGACGTTGAAGGTTGCCTTTTCGATGCGCGGGTCGCTGCGAACGTACTCCAGCTCCCAGTCGCGGCGAATGTTCTCGTCGGGACCACCCCAGGACTCGTTGTTCTGCAGCCGGTATTTGCTCAGATCCAGCCCGAACGAACTGGCCTGCTGCTCGGCGACGGCACGGGCCTGCTTAAGGTCCAGCGCTGGCCCGGGCTCCTCGTCGAGGGTGATCCAGTACCCCCACAACTTTCCGTCCGGGGTGAACTCGAACTCGGTCTCGGCCCACTCTTCGGGAACGAAGTGGCGGACCGACCAGGTGTACGGGTAGTAGTCGCCGCTCCGTAAAAGGCGCTGAAACGCCTCCGACCCTCCGCCCTCGTGCTCCAGATAGGTCTCGACCTCGTCGCCTCCGAAGAAGCTGGCCGCCTGTTCGAAGTTGCGCGGCCCGAAGTGGTGCATCTTTTCGAGGCGACGGGCCTCGCCTAGCGCTTCCTCCCGGCTCATCTCCAGGTTGATGTCGACAATCGGGAAGGCCCGGCCGGCCTGGGTCAGGGTGAGGGGGAGGGCGGCCAGGGCGAGCAAGCCGAGTAGAACCCATGTGACGGGCCTGCTGAACGCCGGCTTTCGGTCCCCGCGGTGAAACCCTCGAATGATGAAGCCCCCTCCTTGGCAAATCTGCCTCTCTATCGGCGCGAACCGCCGATGGGTTAAGCGAATTGCCAGATTGATACAGCGAGAACGGTGCCCGCTCGGTTACCGGGAGGAAAACAACCGGGAACGCCCGAACCTTCACCGGCCGGATCCGCTACCACTCGCTCGGGTGATCGATGTCCCCGAAGCTCCGGACGCCTACCTCAGTTTGCGGGCTTGCCTCGAGAACTCGGCGGCCAGCGGGCCGCCTGCCGGGATGCGGCTCCACCACCAGGGCTCGGTAGGAGCGCCGCTGTCCATCTTCGACAGCACCTTGTGGTCGTCCCTGAGCGTGTACGCGGAGTACAGGGCGTCGACAGCCTTCACCAGGGCCGGAACCGAGGACTCCGCCTCATCGGTGAGTGCCTGCTCCAGTCGATCCCTTACCTGCAGCGAGGCGACGAACTCCTTGATGCCGGCCAGCTCGTCGGCGGTGGTCGTCTGCTCGCCCTCCTCCAGCTTGAGCACGCGGTTCGCCCAGTCGTCCAGCAGCTCGAGCAGCGACGACTCCTTGCCGTCGGGCAACTTCACCGACGTGGTTGAAAGCTCTTTCAGATCCATTCGTTCCTCCCGGAGTCAGCGGGAACTTGTGCCGCCGCTTCTTCGAGTATGACCCCGATCACCCGCTGCTTGCATCGTGCGGGGCGAGGTCGGTTAACATCGACCAATTGCGACTGGCGTCGGGTGGGCTACCACCAGGAAGCGCTCTTGTCGGAGCATCGTACGCCTGGGTGCTCCTCAGTTAAGGCTGAGGAGGGTCGAAATGGAAATGCGATACGGGGTCAACCCCCACCAGAAGGCACGCGTCGGCGAAGGCAGCCCGGAACCCCTGAAGCTGCTCAACGGCAGCCCTTCCTACATCAACGTCCTCGACGCCTTGAACGCCTGGCCTCTAGTGCGTGAGGCTCGGGCCGCGGTGAATGCCCCGGTCGCGGCATCGTTCAAGCACGTCTCCCCCGCCGGCGTGGCGGTTGCCGGCAACCCCGACGAAGCCATGCGGGAGGTGTGGGGGCTGGGCAACGGCCCGGTCGGCCCGCTGACCTCGGCCTACGTCCGTGCCAGGGACGCGGACCCCAAGTGCTCGTTCGGCGACATGATCGCCGTATCCGAGCCGGTGGACCTCGAGCTCGCCGAGTTCCTCGCCCGGGTGATCTCCGACGGCATAGTCGCTCCGGGGTTTGAACCAGGCACCCTGGAGATCCTCTCCCGCAAGAAGAAGGGCGCCTTCCTGGTCTTCGAGGCCGACCCCGCGTACCGGCCGCCGCAGTGGGAGCGCCGGGAGGTCTTCGGCATGGTGCTCGAGCAGGAGCAGGACGCGCTCCCGATCACCGACGCCTGCCTGACGATGGCCGAGGGCCCCGAGCTGGGCCCGGAAGCGGTCGCCGATGCTCTGCTCGGCATGATCACGGTTCGCTACACGCAGTCGAACTCAGTGGCCTATCTGAGTGACGGGATGACCCTGGGCATCGGCGCCGGTCAGCAGTCCCGGGTCGACTGCACCAGGCTTGCAGGAGCCAAGGCGGCCAACTGGTGGATGAGGCGCAACCCTGCCGTGCGTGACCTGCCGCTGCCCGATGAGATGTCCCGCCAGGACCGGCTGAACTGGCAGATCCGGTATGCCGAGGGCGACATGACGGCGGGTGAGTGGGCGGCCTTCGCCGAGGTCGCCGGCGACACCCAGCCGATCCCCGCCGACCTGCGCTCCGCCTGGGGCGAACAGCTGGAGGGCGTCACCCTGGCCTCCGACGGATTCATCCCGTTCCGGGACAACATCGACTACGCCAGCCGCTACGGAGTCCGGTACGTTGTGGAGCCCGGGGGGTCGCTCCGGACGCCCGAGGTCGCCGCTGCGTGCCGGGAGCTGGGGATCTCGCTCGTCCACACCGGCATCCGGCTGTTCCACCACTGATAAGCGACGCCCTACCGCTAACATGCAGATGTGATCATTGCCCCCGTCCGGGAAAAGCAGCCCATGAAGCGCCGGATCGGCAGGCCGTTGGTCCTGTTCTCGCTCGCTTTGCTGGCGATCGTGGCGGGCACGGCGGTCCGGGCTCTGATGGTCTCCGTCCCCGTGGAGAAGGCGCCCGGGGTGGCCCTCTCCGACATCCCGCAGGGTGTCACCCTGCACCACGTCAGCGGGAAGGACGTCTGGATCGACCGGGCCGGTGACCAGCTGACCGCCTTTCTCGACGACGCGCAGCACCTGGGCCACGGAGTCGTCTACTGCGCCGGCCGAGGCGTCTTCATGTCCCCTGCACACGGGGAGCTGTTCGCCCGCAACGGCGTCGCCCTCGACGGGCCGGCCGCCCGCGGCCTGGACCGGCTTCCGGTAGCCGTCGAGGTGGTCGATGATGATCCCCGCGTGGTCATCGATACGTCGAGCGTGAGCGCCGGACCGCCGAAGGTCGCCCTGGAGGACCGCCACCTGTACGTCGGCCAGGAGCTGCTCGACCGGTACGACGCCGGCCCAGATGCCGGTTTCTGCAGTTAGGCCTCGGCGCTGGGCTGCGCCCGGCCCGTAAGCCGCTCGTAGTCCTCCCAGGTGTCCAGGTCCGAGGGCACCTCTCCGCCCAGCTCGACCTGCACCACCCACTCGGGGTGCCTCTTCAGGACCTCGCGGGCGCCCTTGTCGCCCTCAATCGCCTTCAGCTCCGGCCAGAGCTCCTTTTCGAAGAGCGTGGGGTGGTTTGGCTTGCCGCCGAACACGGCCTGAACCACCTTCCCGCCGGTGGCCTGGTAGGTCTCGGCGATCGTCCGGACCATGAGCGCGTTGACGGCGGGCTGGTCGCCCAGGATCACCACGGCGGCGTCGGACCTCTCGTCGGCCGCCTCAAGCCCCGTCCTGAGCGAGGTCGCCTGACCCTGGGCGTAGTCGGGGTTCACCACTATGCGGGTGCCTGGGCCGATCTGAACGGCTTCAGCGACTTCGTCCGCCCGGTGGCCCAGCACAACCACCACGTCATACAGGCCCGACTTCTCCATGGCGTCGACTGCGTGCTGAAGCAGAGGGCGCCCCTCGAAGTCCAGGAGTTGTTTCGGCTGGCCGAGGCGCGACGACGATCCCCCGGCCAGGATTATGCCGGTGATGCGGCCGATCACCGGCCGGAGCCCTTCCTACGAGTTGCGACCATGTCCGGATGCCCTCCAACAAAAGGACGGCCCCTTAAGGGGCCGTCCATAGAGTTCTTACGCCGAAGCGTTCGAGCGGCCCGGTGAGGCGGGCCGGTTGAGACTGCTTACTTCTTGCCGCCGAAGAGGCGCTTCATGCCCACAGCGGTGGACTGGGCTGCGATACCGAAACCGCTGGCTGCCTTCGGTGCGCCGCCGCCCTTGCCCTGAATGGCAGAGGACAGGCACTTGGCGAACTGGTTCATGAGGACGGTGGTGACGTCACCCATCATGCCGCGGCCGTACTGTGCGACTGCGCCGGACATCGTGATGTCCTGGTTGATCTTGACGGTGGTGGAGTTGCCGGAGCCGGTTAGGACTGCGGTTACGTTGGCCTCGGCCTGACCCTTGCCCTTCTCCTCGCCGCCGACGCCCTTCATGACGATGGTGTGGGATGCCGGGTTGCGGGAGACGATCTGCAGGGTACCTGCGAACGACAGGGACACGGGGCCCATCTTGATCTTGACGCGGCCCTTGAAGTTGTTCTGGTCGACAACCTGGGTGAGCTCTGCGCCGGGCAGGCAGGGTGCAACCTTCTGCGGGTCGTTGAAGTAGTTCCAAACGTCTTCTACTGGTGCCGGTACCGTGAAATCGTTCTGAAGTGCAATACCCACTTGCCACCTAACCTTTCGTTCGTCTTCCCTTGCCAGAGCTTTCTGGCAAGTAGTCTAGTGCTTGAGATACCGCGAAATCCAAGCGAGGGGCGCGGCACACGTCGCCGATTTACGCCGGTTATGCGCCCTGGGGACTCTCACGCCCCAACTGACGCCTTTTCCCGGGGATGCGTGGGGCCTTCCCTGTTCTTCAGGAAACCCGCATTCCGCCCGGATCTGACCGCCATAATTTCCGCTATCACTGCCCAGGCTATCTCTTCTGGGCCTTCAGCGCCAACGTCGAGGCCTGCGGGACCGTGAATCTTGCCTTCATCCTCCTCTGATGGGAACACGCCCTCCTTCGCAAGATCGGGGAGAAGACGGCGGAGGCGGGCTTTTGGACCGAGCATGCCTATGTACATGACGTCGGTACCCAGCAGAGCCTGCAGGTAATCCTGGTCCCGCACGTAGTTGTGGCTCATCACGATGGCGGCGGTCAGCCGGTCGACGCCCGCTTCGGTGACCAGTTCGGCCGCCTTGGGCAGCACGATGAACTCGGTAGCTTCGGGGAAGCGTTCGTGGTTCAAGAGCTGCTCACGGTCGTCGGCGAGGACGGTTTCCCAGCCAATCGACGCGGCCAGGCGCACGAGCGGGATGACGTCCTCACCCGCCCCGCAGATCAGCAGCCGGATGGGAGGCTCGAGCGGCTCGATGAATGCCGACACCTCCCCTTTGCCCTCCACCCCAAGCGTGTGCCGGCCGGCCTTGCGGCTCTCCAGCGAGGCCAGGGCAGCCTTGGTGCCCGCAGCCTCCAGGTCGGGGTCGCCCAGGCCGCCATCGGTGTGTCCGTCCGGGTGGACCACCAGCCTGGCGCCCGCCTCGACGCCGGCGATGGTTGAGGTGAGGACGGTCATCAGCCCGATGGTCCGCCGCTCCTCCAGCGCGAGCTTGAGGGCGCCGATCACCTTCGCCGCATGGTCGGGCGGCTCCACGAAGACCTCCAGGGCGCCGTTGCAACCAAGGCCCCAACCCCACACCGCCTCGTCGTCGGCGGTCAGGTCGAAGTCGACCAGGCGGGCGCCTTTCCCGGCCATGACCTCCTTGGCCTCGCGCCTGATGTCGTTGTCCAGGCAGCCGCCGCTGATGTTGCCGATAAGGTCGCCGCTCTCGGCCACCAACAGGCGTGCGCCGGGGCGCCGGTAGGTGGATCCCTGGGACGCCACCACGGTCGCCAGTGCCATCTTCTCGCCGCGGGCTCGCAGGGTCTCGATTGCGCTCAGTACATCAACGATCTCGCTCAGGGCTTGCTCCTAACGCGCGTTTACCGGAAGAAACGACTGGAATGGTATCTGAGGATCAAATTTGCTACCGCCCTTCCGGAGCTCGGTGCCCCGCCCACACGGTCAGGCCTGCTGCTTGACCTTCAGGTACTTCTCGGGCTCGTTCTGGAAAAGTTTGCGGCACGCCGGGCAGCAGAAGTAGTAGGTCTGGCCTTCGTGCTCGTGGTGGTACCGGGCGCCCTTGACCGTCACGGTCATGTCGCAGACCGGGTCGATGGCTTCCGCCGGGCCGTCGGCGGGAGGCGCCGAGGCCTTCGTCGCTGCGGGCTTCGCCTTGGCGTCCCCGTTCGCTGCCGCCGCAGGGGCCGGAGCGGCCTGGGCCGGCACGGGCAGCTGAAGCGTCTCGTCGGTGTCGGACTTGGTGGGGTGCATCGCGCCGGTGGAAGCCGGGGCGTTGCCGGCCAGCGCCTTGATCTGAACGATCTCGGCGATTACTGCTACCGCCATCTCCTCGTGCTTGATCCGGCCGAGGTCCAGCCCGGCGGGCGCTTTGATGCGAGCCAGCTGCTCTTCGGGGACGTCGTTTCCACGCAGGAACTCGAGCACGGTGGCCGCCCGCTTCTTGGAGGCAACGAGGCCGATGTAGGCGGCGTCGGTGCCGAGAGCGGCCTCCAGCGCGTCCTCGTCGTAGTGGCCGAGCGTAGCGACAACGACGTAGGAGCCGCTGTTGACCCCCTGCTCGGCGAAGTCCAAAGAGCTCCAGACCTCGTCGGCCACCGAGTGGTCGCTGAGCGAACCACCCTCGTCGTCGACGATCACCGTGCGCCAGCCCAGGCCGTTGGCCAGGGTGGCCATGGTGTCGACCACCGGGGAACGCCCGACGATCACTAGCTGGGGGGTGGGAAGGTGCGGTTCGATGTAAATCTCCAGTGCTCCCTCGCTCGCGCAGGACGTCGGAAAGGTTAGCAGCCCGTCCCGGGCTCGGGTCTCGAGGTCCTCCGGCGCTCCGATGAGAAGGAGGCGGGGCTCGCCGTCGGCCAGCGCTTTCATCGACTGGCGGACAACTAGTGGTTCGGTGCAGGCGCCGGCAACCCAGCCGCTCACGTCACCGTTGGAGGTTACGAGGGCTTTGTAGCCCACCTTGCCCGAAGAGGGCGCACGCCTCCACACCACGGTGGCGAGGGCAAATGCCTCGCCACCGTGGCGGAACTCATGTGCAAGCTCCAGGAGGTCTTTAGCCATTACTGACTAGTTTCCTACTTTTCCGGTATTAGTCCTGGCCCGGAAGGGGCGGGTAACCGGAGACGTCCTTGCGGTAGTGAATGGCTTCCCACACACGGCCGGACAAGCACGGCATGTCGATGTTGCGAACACCCAGGTGCTCCAGAGCGTCGATGACTGCGTTGACGAAGGCCGCGGGGCCTCCGACTGCGCAGGACTCGCCGATGCCCTTGCAACCCAGCGGGTGGTGCGGCGAAGGCGTTACGACCTCGAAGAGCTCCATGTGAGGGGCTTCCCAAGCGGTCGGCAGCAGGTAGTCCATGTAGTTGGCACCGATGCAGTTGCCGTCCTTGTCGTAGGTGATGAACTGCATGTTCGACATGGCGTAAGCCTCGATCATGCCGCCGTGGATCTGGCCTTCGACGATCATCGGGTTGATCCGGACGCCGCAGTCGTCGACTGCAACGACGCGGAGGGTGTCCCAGACGCCCGTCTCAGGGTCGATCTCCACCGCGATCATGTACGTGGCGGAAGGCCAGGTCATGTTGGGCGGGTCGTAGTAGGCGTTGTTCTCCAAGCCGGGCTCCATGCCGTCGGGCATGTTGGTGTAGGCAGCCATGGCGCACTGCTGGATGGTCACGCCGCGGTCCGGTGCGGA
>DASTUJ010000172.1 GCA_035759705.1 Actinomycetota bacterium
GGTCCAGGTGACCTGGCGCAGGTCGTGCGCCGCTTGGGAGAAAGACCAGGGAAGGCTGATCCCAACCTTCTCCTGGGCCTCGACGTGCCCGACGACGCTGCCGTCTACCGGATCAACGACGAGACGGCAATCGTCCAGACCGTCGACTTCTTCACCCCGGTGGTGGACGACCCCTACCAGTGGGGCGCAATCGCCGTCGCCAACGCTCTCTCCGACGTCTACGCCATGGGCGCTACGCCGCTGACCGGGCTGAACCGGGTGGGCTGGCCGAAGGACCTGGACATGGACCTGCTGGCCCGGGTGCTCGAAGGGGGCGCCGACAAGGCCGACGAGGCCGGCTGCGCCGTGGTCGGCGGGCACACGGTCGACGACCCGGAGCCCAAGTTCGGCATGGCGGTCACCGGGGTGGTTCACCCGGACAAGATCGTCAAGCTATCGACCGCCAAGCCGGGGATGTCGATCATCCTCACGAAGCCGCTCGGGATGGGGATCATCGCCACCGCCTGCAAGGCGAACCGCATCGACAAGGCCCTGCTGAAGCGGGGCACCACGCTTATGGCCACCCTCAACAAGGCGGCCGCCCAGGCGATGGTGGAGGTTGGCGCTGCCGCCTGCACCGACGTCACCGGCTTCGGCCTCCTGGGGCACCTGAGGGGAATGCTGAACGCCAGCGGGTGCGCCGCCAACCTGGTGGCCGACCACGTGCCGATCCTGGACGGCGTCGGCGGCCTGGCGAAGGAGGGATTCGTCCCCGGCGGCACGCAGCGCAACCGAGATTATTTCGGACCCTTTGTAGAATTCGATTCGGACATCGACCCGATGGTGAGGATCATCCTGTTCGATGCACAAACCTCGGGAGGGCTTCTCATAGTGGTGGAACGATCCAAGCAGGACGCGATGGTGAAGGCCCTCCGCAGGCTCGGGACCCCCTCCGCATCGGTCATCGGACGCATCACCGACGGCCCGGCCGGGACGATCAAGGTGGCGGGACGCTACTGATGAAGCTGACGATCCCGCAGGACATCTACGACGGCATGATCCAGCACTGCCGGGACGACTACCCCAACGAGGCGTGCGGTTTTATCAGCGGGCTGAACGGTGAGTGCACCAAGCTCTACCCCCTGCCGAACGCTGCCGCGTCGCCGATCTACTACCGCCCGGGCGACAAGGAAATGATCGCGGCGATCAACGACATCGACGAGCGTGACGAGGAGCTGGTGGCCATCTTCCACAGCCACGTCGCCAGCGCCCCGGTGCCGTCGCCCACCGACCGGCGGGAGGCCCACTACCCCGATGCGGTCTACCTGATTGTTTCCCTCATGGACGGCGACAACCCTCTGACCAGAGGCTGGCTGATCAAAAAGCAGGACTGGCGGGACGAGACCGGGGACGTAATAGAAGTGGACCTGGTGATATCGTGAGCCAATGTCAGTAAAGGTAAGTATCCCCGCGGCATTGCGCTCCGCAGTGGGGGGATCGAAGGCGGTTGAGGCTGAGTCGGGACCGGTCAGCGCAATTCTGGCGGACCTCGGTGAGAGGTACCCGGCACTCAAGGAGCAGATCTTCACCGCCGACGGCACCCTCCATAAGTTCGTGAACGTCTACATCAACGACGAGGACGTGCGGTACCTCGAGAAGCTCGACACCAAGGTTGCCGACGGTGACACGGTCGCCATCCTGCCGGCGGTGGCAGGCGGCAGCCTCCGGGCCTAAACGCCTCCCATGCTGGTTGACAACATGATGGGACTGGTGGGGAACACCCCGCTGGTCGGCATCAACAGCTTCTCGCCCAACCCCAACGTGCGGATCTGGGCGAAGCTCGAGGGCCAGAACCCCACCGGGTCCGTGAAGGACCGGGTGGCCAAGGCCATGATCGAGAAGGCCGAGGGCGAGGGCCTGCTGAGCCCGGACAAGGTACTGCTGGAGCCCACCTCCGGCAACACCGGTATCTCCCTTGCGTTCCTGGCCAGGCAGAAGGGCTACAAGCTCGTCTGCGTGATGCCGGAGACCGCCTCCAAGGAGCGGGCCCAGATGATCAAGATGTTCGGCGGCGACATCGTGCTGTCTAACGGCATCGAGGGGTCCAACGGCGCCATCAAGCTGGCCAAGCAGATGGTGGAGGCCGACTCCAAGTACCTGATGCTCTACCAGTACGGCAACGACGCCAACCCGGGGGCCCACTACGAGACCACCGGCCCCGAGATCCTGCGGGACCTGCCCGGTGTCACTCACTTCGTGGCGGGGCTGGGGACGGGAGGCACGCTGACCGGCGTCGGCAAGTTCTTCCGGGACAACAAGCCCGAGGTACGCATCATCGCCGCCGAGCCGGAGCAGGGGGACCTGGTCTACGGCCTGCGCTCGCTGGACGACGGTTTCATCCCGCCGGTGCTCGACGAATCCGTTCTCCACGGCAAGATCAAGGTCAACTCGAACACGTCGGTGAAATTCACCCAGGACCTGGTCGCCCAGGAGGGCGTCTTCGCCGGGATCTCGTGCGGAGCGACGGTGTACATCGCCCAGAAGCTGGCCGGCAAGATCGAGTCCGGCGACATCGTCTGCCTGTTCGCCGACGGAGGGTGGAAGTACCTGTCCACCGACATCTGGGACATGCACACCGACATCGCAGCCAAAAAAGTCGAGTACATGCCCTGGTGAGTACCGGGGACGACAGGGCGATCGGCATTTTCGACTCGGGGGTTGGGGGCCTGACGGTCACCGACTCGATCATGAAGCTGCTTCCCCAGGAGAACCTCATCTACTTCGGCGACACCGCCCGCTGCCCCTACGGGCCGCGCTCGATCGACGAGGTTCACGGGTTCCTGAAGGAGATCATGGCGTTCATGTCCGAGCAGGACGTGAAGATGCTGGTGATCGCCTGCAACTCCATGACCGCCGCCTACGAGAAGTTCCGGCCGCCCCACAAGGTGCCGGTGATCGGCGTGATGGAGCCCGCAGTCCGTGCCGCCGTCCGGGCCACCCACAACGGCAAGGTCGGGGTGCTGGGGACCCAGGCGACCCTGTCTACCGGCCAGTACGAGCGGTTCCTGCAGGCTGCCGGCAAGGACCTCGAGGTGCATACCCAGGTCTGTGGAGGTTTCGTGGAACGGGTCGAGGAGGGAGACACGTTCTCCGAGGAGCTGTTCGCCCTGGCCGAGGAGTACCTCAAGCCCCTCATGGCCGCCGATGTCGACACCCTGATCCTCGGGTGCACGCACTACCCCCTGCTCACGGGGGTACTTCACTCGGTCACCAACGGCGAGGTCGAGCTGATCTCGTCCGCGGACGAGGTGGCCAAGGACATCTACTCCAAGCTGGTGGAGCTGAACCTGCTGCGCCGGGAGCGCACGGTGGGCACAAGGCGCTTCATCACCTCCGGGGACTCCGAGAGCTTCCGGGCCGTCGGGTCCCGCTTCCTGGCCGGGCTGGACAAGGTGGAGAGCATTCCGTGGGCCGACCCGGTGAGGGCGTCCGCATGACCCCCCGCACGACACCTCCGTTCGAGGCGATCGTCCTCGGAGCCAGCGGCACCTACCCGAAGCCGGGCGGAGCCACCTCGGGGTTCCTTCTGAGGGTGGGCAAGTTCACGGTGTGGATGGACTGCGGAACCGGTACCTTCGCCAACCTGCAGCGCCACACCGACTACCGCCAGCTGTCCGCGGTGGTCATCAGTCACCTCCACCTGGATCACTTCCTGGACTTCTACTCGTTCTACTACGCGATGCGGTACGGCAAGGACTCGCCCGGCCCAACCGGGCTCGAAGTCTATGCTCCGGCGGGGGCCGAGGAGCATATGGCGAAGCTCCTGTCGCCCACCTCCGACGACGGGTTCGGCGGCTTCTTCGACTTCAACCCGGTGAGGTCCGGCGACAAGATCGCAGTGCCCCCGTTTGTGTTCACCTTCAAGCGGACCGTTCACCCGATCGAGACCCTGGCGGTCAGGGTCGAGGCCAACGGGCGCTCGCTGGTCTACACCGCCGACACCGCGTGGAGCGAAGAGCTGATCGACTTCGCCCAGGGCGCCAACGTGCTGGTCGCCGAGGCCACGCTTCAGCAGCCCGACGCAGGCGGCCAGAAGGTCCACATGACCGCCGAGGAGGCGGGAAGACTGGCCCACGACTCCCGGGCCAGCCGGCTCGTCCTGACGCATCTGGCGCCCGGTCTGGACCCTACGGTTAGCATGGACCAGGCGGCCCAACACTTCCGGGGCAAGATCCTGGTGGCCGTCGACAACCTGAACATCTAGGGCTTTCGCCCGCATCGACGCCAGGAGGCACAATTCATGACTCGCAACGACGGGCGCAGCCCTGATCAGCTTCGCCCGGTGAAGGTCCAGCGCGGGTACGTGGAGTACGCCGAGGGCTCGGTCCTCTACGAGTGCGGCAAGACCCGGGTCCTGGTGAACGCCACGGTCGACGACCGAATCCCGGAATGGATGCGCGGGAGCGGCAAGGGCTGGGTCACGGCCGAGTACTCGATGCTCCCCCGGGCCACCTCCACCCGTACGCCCCGTGAGGTCAACAAGGGCAAGCTCGGCGGGCGGACGCAGGAGATCCAGCGCCTCATCGGCCGGAGCCTGAGGGCGATCTGCGACATGAAGCTGATGGGGGAGCGCACGATCTACCTGGACTGCGACGTGCTGCAGGCCGACGGGGGCACCCGCACGGCGTCGATCACCGCGGCGTACATTGCCCTGGCCGAGGCGTGCGAGGGCCTGGTCAAGGCCGGCAAGCTCGCGGCAAGCCCGGTCGTCGACCAGGTGGCTGCGGTCAGCGTGGGCATGGTGAAGGGCGTCCCGTGCCTGGACCTGGACTACAGCGAGGACTCGGCGGCCGAGGTCGACATGAACATCGTGATGACCGGGACCAACGAGTTTGTCGAGCTGCAGGGCACCGCCGAGGGCAAGCCGTTCTCGGACGACCACCTGGCCGCCCTCCTGGCGCTCGGCCGCAAGGGCATCTGCGACCTGCTGGAGATCCAGCGCAACGCTCTGGCCGAGTAGTGCTCGAGATAGTTCTGGCGACGGCGAACAAGGGCAAGATCGCCGAGATCGTTGAGATCATGTCCGGCCTGCCGGTGACCTTTGTAACCAGGGACCAGATGCCGCCGTGGCCGGAGATCGTGGAGTCGGGCGAAACCTACCTCGAGAACGCTCTGATAAAGGCGCGGGCTCTGGTCGGATTTTCGGGCAAGGCCGCCATTGCCGACGACTCCGGCATCGAGATCGACGCCCTGGACGGGGCCCCCGGGGTCCGTTCCGCCCGCTTCGCCGGGCCCGAGGCGAGCGACGACGAGAACAACCACCGGATGGCGGAGTTGCTCGCCGGCGTGCCTGCGGAGGAGCGCACTGCTCGTTACCGGTGCGTAGCGGTTCTGGTGCTGCCGGACGGGACCACGATCGACGCCGAGGGTACCTGTGAGGGCCGCATCGCTCTGGCTCCGGTGGGGGAGAACGGCTTCGGTTACGACCCGTGGTTCATCCCGTCGGAGCAACCGGAGGGTCAGGAGCTGACCTTCGGCCAGCTGCCGTTGGACTTCAAGCACAGCATCAGCCACCGCGGACAGGCACTGACCGGGCTGGCGGCAAAGATGGAGACCTCAGGCCTGACTTGATGGGCGGCCCCGGGCCCCGGCCGAACCGGCCGGGAAGTGCGGGCGAGAGGACTTGAACCTCCACGGGCTATGCCCACAGGATCCTAAATCCTGCGCGTCTGCCATTCCGCCACGCCCGCAGGCTTGGTCAGCCCGGGTGCTCACCAACTATACAAGCGGAGGTTGCTGGTGCGGATCGGGAAAATGCGAGCCCGAAATTGACCGATCCGTACTGTTCGCCGAACTCGAAAGTGTCGTTTAAAAGTGTGTCGAATCGTTTACTGAGAATTTGACTTATCGACGTTAAGCGGCGTGTATCGTCTGATCATTCGACGCAATCGCCTAAATTCGGCGATGAAGGAGCGAACCTCAAATGCTGCATTACTTCCTATTCGGAGGAGTTCGGGTACAGGGTCCCGATAAGGAAGAGCTGCCGCTGAGCCGCAAGCAATGCCAGGCTCTTGCGATGTTGATGCTTTCGCCCGGCTCAACCGTTGCCTCAGACGTGCTCGTCGACTTTGTGTGGCGCGAGAAGCTCCCCTCGAACCCTCTCAACAGCCTTCAGGATCTGATCAAGCGTTTACGCGTCCTGCTGGGCGACTTCGAACGAACCATCGTCGTGACCAGGTCCGGCGGTTACCGCCTGTTCGTCGACCCCAATCACCTGGACGTGGAGGTGTTTCGCAAGCTGGCCGGGGCGGGGCTGAAGCTGGAGCAGGCAGAACCCCTTGCCGCCAGGCTCCTGCTGGAGCGGGCGCTGGAGAATGCCCGCGGCGATCTTCCCGACATCGCCCCCGACTTTCGAGCCAGCGAGCGGATCGACGACCTCTATCACCTCCGATCCGCAGTGGTCCAGGCGCTGAGCCGGATCGACATGGCTGAGGATCCTGCCGGTCACGGCCAGTCCGACGAGGCCTTCGCGATCTGGTCCCTGGGGGGCAGCCCCGTAGGTATGGCCCTTCGGATCTCCGAGCTGGGAGAGCTCGCCCTCGCCGACCTGGTGGGGACGGTGGCCCGGTTCGGTGGCCGGCTCCACCAACTGTCCCGCGGTCTGCTGCTGGCATCGTTTGCAGAAGGCGGGAGCGCCCTTCGGGCGGCGGGTGATCTTGCCTCGGGCACGCATCCGGCTGCCTGCGCCATCCGGGGCGGCGCTATACGCCACTTTGAGTCCCCCGGTCCGGTCAACGACGTCGACCGGCTGCTGGAGCTTTCGGAGGAGCCGCAAAACGGGCAGATTTTTGTGTCGGACGAGGTACATCGGGCCGCCCCCGCTTTCGGGGGCGGGCGCACGCTGAAGCAGGTCGAGGGCGACAGGTGGATGTTCGACCTCCGGGATCGGAACCAGCAGCCGGAGCTTGGGGAGGAGTTGCCCGACTACTGCTTGATGGGCCTGCTCGGCATCACGACACACGTTCAATGTGGTTCGCCGAGGCTCTACTGGGGGAGACCGGTCCAGATGGCTCAGACGCTGGAGGAGATCTTCTCAGGCGCGAGGGACGCGCACCCGAGCTAGCGCGAGACCTCCGGCTCAGGCAAACCCCATGCGGCCGTCGTCACCGTCGGTGGGGCAGCTGTGGACCGCAGTGGCGGCCTCGGAGGCCTGCTGGAGCACCCGGAGCCCCCGGGTGGTCAGTCCCTTGATCCGTGAGATGACCGGCTTGCCGTCCTCGGTGCGCTCGGCAACCACGTCGAGGCAGCGGCTGCTCTTGAGCATCATCACGAGGTCGGTGAACTGCTCGGCCGGGGCGTCCTGCATCGCGGTGCGTACACGAGCGGTAAGGTCGCCCGGCCCTTCGGCCTCGGCGTCGAGGGTTGCCTGAAGCACCCGAACCATTCCTTCTTGAACGTCGATCATGCTTGGAATTCTATCCCCGACGGAAAACTAGATCAGGCCGAAGATGAACTGTGATGGCGACGAGTCGTCGTCCCCGGTCCAAAACTCGTGCCAGTGGATCGCAAACTCGTCCCGGGTGATGAAGCCGTCGCCGTCCAGGTCGAGCTTGTGGAAGATGTCGGACGAGTCGGCCTCCGGGCCCTTCCAGCCGGTGACCACGTGGCGGTACTCGTCCTCGCTGATCTTGCCGTCGCTGTTCTCGTCGATGGCGTCGAACATGGCGTTCGCCGTGCCGATGACGTCCGCCGACTCCGCCAGGCGATCGACGCTCAGGATCGCCTCGTCGAGGCTTACCCTGTGGTCGTGGTCCTTGTCGGAGCTGTTGAGAACCGACTTCCACCAGCCCAGCATGGTCTCCCGCATCTGGTGATACTCGTCGCTGTCCTGCATCCAGGCCCTCAAGCCCGTCCAGCGGGCGGCGAGGGCCTCGAAATCGTCCTTTTCGAGAAACCCGTCCTTGTCCACGTCCATCGCAGCGAAGACGCCTGCCACCTTGCGCCGCTGAAACTCACTTGCCATTTATCGCTCCGTCCCCGATTTCCGGCAATGTACCAGACGCAGAGCCCTGCAACACAAAGACCGAGCGCAGAGGTCGGTCTGCGCTCGGTCGGGTGGTGGGCCGCCCGGGACTCGAACCCGGAACCTTGGGATTAAGAGTCCCCTGCTCTGCCAATTGAGCTAGCAACCCGCAATCATTTTAGCCGACCGGAGGCTTTCGTCGGAGACCGGCCTCTGTCACCCCCCTGAGCTAGGGTCTGAATTCGGAAATTTGGAGGTATGCCCTGGTGGTTCGTCGCCGTAGGATTCTGTTCTGGCTGGGCTTGATGCTGGCCGTCGTGGGGGTGGTCCGGTGGGCGGGCTCCTCGGGGGCGCTCAAGGCGCCGGATCGGAGTTCTCCGCTTCCGGCTGAGGTTCCGGTCGGTGCTCAGGAGGGAAGGGTGAAGCGGATTGTGGACGGCGACACGTTGATCGTTGCTGTCGACCGCCCCGGTCCAATTCCGGCCGGAGACCACCGGGTGCGCCTGCTGGAGATCGACACCCCGGAAACCGTGCGGCCCAACTACCCGGTCCAGTGCGGCGGCGCAGGGGCAACCGAGTTTGCGAGGGCCGAGCTTCCGGAAGGCTCGGCCGTGTACCTGGTGGGCGACCGCGAGGACAAAGACGAGTTCGGCCGTTACCTGCGCTACCTCTGGGACTTCGAGGGCGAGTTCTATAACGAGAAGGCGGTTGCCGGGGGCCACGCCAAGGCGGTTCTGTTCGAGCCGAACGATCGGTACATCGACCGGATACGCCGTGCGGAGCTGTCGGCAAAGCAAACCAAAAAGGGAGTCTGGGGACAGGTCTGCGCCGCGGCGCAGTAGAGCCGGGAAGGAGCTTGGAATGAGGGGACGGCCAGTGCGGGGTGGCTGTAGGAGGCAATTGGTGGCGGCGGCACTGCTTTTGGTGCTTCTGGCAGGGTGTTCGGACGAGGGTTCGGGCGGCGGGGGGGAAGCGAGCCCCCGGAGCGCTGCATCTGGTGCCGAGGCCGTCGAGCCGGCGCTCTGTGGGACGGACGTTGTGGTCTCGGAGAAGGCGGCCGAAACGTCGGAGCCCCTTACGGTTCCCGAAATGCAAGCCCGCCTGCTGTCCCAGCCGGCGGTCAAGCCTGCCGGATTTACCTCACAGGCGGTTGTTGTGGACGAAGGTCTGGGGAGCTTCCGCATCTCGACTCCCTCCAGCTACTCACCTTTTTGGCGGAACGGAACGCCCGCCGGCGATCTCTTTGACCTTGCGGGCCCGCGCGACCGGGCGTGGGCGGACTTCTGGCAGGGCCAGATGGAGGTCGGCGAGTTGAACGCCAGGGCAATCGCGGTCGACACCTCGAAGAACGACGAGGTCTCGGCGCTGATCATCACCCTCACTCCCGGCATCGCGGAGACGGGAGATGCCATGGCCGACGTCTTTTCCGAAACCTATTCCGGCGGCGGATGGCCCATCCGGGAGGCCTGTGGCGCCCGGGCCAATGGTGAGGATGGGGCCTACGTCGAACACATCGTCCCGGCAGAGGTGGTGGACGGGCCGGCCGACCGGACGCAGCTGCAGTTCCTGATTCCGGACCCTCCCAACGACGTTCTGTGGGGGGTTACCTGCGACGTCACCGAAAAGTCGGTGGTGGAGGTCAAGAAGACCTGCCTGGAGATCGTCAGGACGTTCGAGCCGCTTCCGCCGGTCGACGCCTAACTAGGCCTTCTTCGGCTTTCGCCGGAAGATGCTGCGGCCGGTCAGGGCAATGAACAGGTATGCGCCCACCACGGCGGCAATCAGCCCGAGGGTGGTCAGCGAGCGGGTGTAGTTGCCCGGAGGGTCGGGTGCGCCGGCCCCGTCGTCGTTTCGGAACCGGTCTTCCCGGTCGCCGCTCCCGCAGAGCTCGCCGGCCTGGCACCCCTCCTGTTCGGCAGGCTCGGGGGAAGTTTCCTGAGCCAGGGCGGCGGAAGGCATAAGAAGGGTGGCAGCCAGGAGCCCCGCCCAAAACAACTGGCGCACAGACATCAGAGGACCTTCCTAACCTGGGCGAAGTGGCAGGCGACCCGGTGCCCGGGCGCGTGCTCCTCGGGCTCGGGCACCACGTCCACGCAGACCCGGGGGACGGGCCGCGGCGCGAGCTTACCGACCACAACCGTCTCCTCGGCGCCCTCGGCGCCTAGACGTTCGGCCAGGAAGCACCGAGGGTGGAAGACGCAGCCCGTAGGCGGGTTGAGGGGAGAGGGGACGTCGCCCCGCAGGATGATCCGCTCCCGTGCCCGTTCTACCTGGGGGTCGGGGATGGGCACGGCGGACAGAAGGGCCTGGGTGTAGGGGTGCATCGGCGTTTCGTAGAGCGGCAGGCGGTCCGCAACCTCCATCACCTTGCCCAGGTACATGACCACCACCCGGTCGCTGATGTGGCGCACCACCGACAGGTCGTGGGCCACGAACAGGTAGGTGAGGCCGAACTCGTTCTGCAGGTCCTCGAGCAGGTTGATTATCTGGGCCTGCACCGACACGTCGAGTGCCGACACCGGCTCGTCGCAGATGATCAGCTTCGGCCTGAGCGCAAGCGCCCGGGCCAGCCCGATCCTCTGGCGCTGGCCCCCCGAGAACTCGTGGGGGTACCGGCCGGCGTGCTCCGGACTGAGGCCGACCCGTTCCAGAAGCTCGTTGATGTAGCGGATGCCGCCCATCTCGTCGAAGATCCCGTGGATCTGGAGAGGCTCGGAGACGATCGTCCGGACGGTCATCCGGGGGTTGAGCGACGAGAACGGGTCCTGGAAGACGATCTGCATCTCCCGCCTCACGGCCGCCATCTCCTTGCGGCTGGCCTTCAAGACGTCCTGGTCCTCGAAGAACACCGAGCCCGCGGTCGGCTCGTAGAGGCGCAGCAGCGACCGGGCGACGGTCGACTTGCCGGAGCCGGACTCTCCGACCAGGCCTAGGGTCTCGCCCTCGCCGATCTCGAATGTCACCCCGTCGACCGCCTTGACCGTGCCGACCTGCCGCTTGAACAGGATTCCCCTGGTCACCGGGAAGTGCTTCACCAGGCCCTCGACCTTGAGGATCTTCTTCGGCACCGTGATGACCGGGCTCACGCGGGGATCTTCCCAGGGACATGGGGCTCCGGCAGGTCCCCGGCGAAGTGGCAGGCTGCCGGGTGGGTGGGGTCGCCGGTCCTCGGCACCAGCTCCGGGTATTCGGTGACGCACTTCGAGCGGGCATAGGCGCACCGCGGGTGGAAGGGGCACCCCGTCGGCACGTGAATCAGGCTGGGCGGCTGGCCGTAGATGGGGCTCAACCTCTCTTTGCGCTCCTGGTCCAGCCGGGCGATCGAGCCGAGCAGCCCGAGGGCGTAAGGGTGGAGGGGGTTGTAGTAGAGGTCGTCTACCCCGGCGGTCTCCACGATGTGCCCGGCGTACATGACCGCCACCTTGTCGGCGTGCTCGGCGACCATCCCGAGGTCGTGGGTGATCAATATGAGGCTCATCGCAAACTCCCGCTGCAGCGACCTGAGCAGGTCCAGGATCTGGGCCTGGATGGTGACATCGAGGGCGGTGGTCGGCTCGTCGGCGATGATCAGCGCCGGCTTCATGGCAATCGCCATGGCGATCATCACCCGCTGCCGCATCCCTCCGGAGAACTGGTGGGGGTAGTCGCCGAACCGCTCCTGGGCGTTTTGAATGCCGACCATCTTCAGCAGCTCGACCGCCTGCCGGTTGGCCTCCTTGCGGCTGTCCGAACCGTGGATCCGGAGGACCTCGGCCACCTGCCTGCCGATGGAGTGCACCGGGTTCAGGGAGGTCAGCGGGTCCTGGAAGATCATCGCGATTCGGTCGCCCCGGAGCTTGCGCATCCCGTCGTCGTCCAGGTCCAGCAGGTTGGTGCCGTTGAAGTGGATGGTGCCCGACACCACTTTGCCGGGAGGGGGGACAAGGCCCATGATCCCCAGGGCGCCAACGCTCTTGCCCGAGCCGGACTCGCCGACGATCGCCAGGGTCTCGCCCGGGTTAACCGAGTAGCTCACCCCGTCGACGGCCTTCACCAGCCCGAAGTCGGTGGGGAAGTGGATGCGCAGGTCGTTCACCTCGAGCAGGGGCACAACACCGCCCGCCGCGGCCTCGCCCGACGCCCGGGGAATCGTCCCGGCCGCTTCGCTCACCTGAGCCTCGGATCCATGGAGTCACGCAGGCCGTCGCCGACGAAGATGAAGCCGAGAACGGTGACGACGATGCCGAGACCGGGGAACATCACGAGCCACGGCTGGGTGGTCATGTAGCTCTTTCCCTGGCTGACCATGTAGCCCCAGGAGGCGTTGCCCGTGCTCACGCCGAAGCCGAGGAAGGAGAGGGCCGCCTCCACCAGGATCACCGTGCCGGTGGAGATCATGGCGAACACGATGACCGGCGCCAGGGCGTTGGGGATCACGTGGCGGGTCAGGATCCGAAGGTGCCCGGCGCCCAGCGCCCGGGCGGCCTCTACGTAGTCCGCCTCCTTCACCTGAAGGATGCTGGCGCGAAACAGCCGGGCCACGCTGGCCCAGTTGAACAGGCCGATGGCTATGAACATTGCGAGCAGCCGGGGGAACTCGTTGCCCAGGGCGACGAGCACAATGATCACTCCGACGATGAACGGGAAAGCGAAGAACACGTCCCCGAGGCGGCTGATGACCCCGTCGACCCACTTTCCGAAGTAGCCGGCCAGGGCCCCCAGAGTGAGCCCGATGGCTAGTGAGATGCTGGTCGCCACCATCCCGATGCTGATCGAGATCCGGGACCCGTAGACCACCCGGCTGAAGTAGTCGCGGCCGAGGATGTCGGTGCCGAACCAGTGTTTCGCCGATGGGGGGCGCAGCGACAGCGGCAGGTTCTGCAGCGCCGGGTCGTACGGAGCGATCAGCGGGGCGAAGATCGCGACCAGGCCCAGGGTGAGGATGATGGCGGTCCCGAGGATAGCCAGCTTGTTCTTGCGCAGCCGCCGCCAGACGTCGCCCCAGAGGGTCTGGACGGAGATGTCGCCGCCGCTCCCCGGCAGAACCAGGGCGGTCCCGCTCGGCTTGTGAGCCGCGGCGTGCTCGGCGGCAACCGCCACGCTCTCCCTAACGTGAGGGTCATTCATAACGAATCCTCGGGTCGAGGAATCCGTAGGAGATGTCGACCACCAGGTTCACGACCATGAAGGCCGTTACGAAGATGACCGTTGCCCCGATGATGATCGGGTTGTCGTGGGAGACGATCCCCAGGTAGAGCTGGCGCCCGACCCCCGGCCAGCTGAACACCGTCTCGGTCAGGATCGCCCCGCCGATGAAAGCTCCGAAGTCCAGCCCGAGGTTCGTGACCACCGGGATCATCGCGTTGCGCAACCCGTGTTTATAGGTGACCGCTCGTTTGGAGAGCCCCTTGGCGGCCGCCGTCCGGATGTAGTCCTGCTTCATGACCTCGAGCATGGTGGTCCGGGTCAACCTTGCGGTGACGGCGGTGGAGACCGACGCCAGGACCATCGCCGGCAGGATGTAGCTCCGCAGTCCCTCCGAGACGCCTGAGATGGGCAGGCTGAACGCCGTGTCCTGCAACTGGACGCCGAACAGCATCTGGAGCATGAGGCCGAGCCAGAACACCGGTATGCCGATGAGGATTCCGGTCGACACCGTGACCAGCGTGTCCCAGAACGAGTAGCGCTTCACCGCCGAGATCACCCCCGACACCAGGCCCAGGATCAGCTCCACCACGATCGCCGCCGCGGCCAGCCTCACCGACCAGGGAATGGTTTCGGCCAGGATCCGGCCGACCGGCCGGTTCAGCTGGATCGACGTGCCCAGGTCGCCCTGCGCCAGCGACTTCAGGTACAGGACGTACTGGGTGGTGACCGGCTTGTCGAGGTTGTACCGCTCCCGGATCCTCTGGGCGACCTCGGGGTTCAGGGAGCGGTCGGACCCCAGCGCCTCGGTGGGGTCGCCCGGGAGGATGAACAGGGCGCCGAAAAGCAGCAGGGTTGCCCCGAAGAAGACCAGGACCATCTGGAGCAGCCTTCGGATGATGTATCGGGGCAACCGAGTGCTTTCTTTTTAGTTGTAGCTAGCGGGGGCTAGGGTGCTGCGGTAGCGGTTGGCGTCGGACTCGGAGCGACCGACGGGCTCGCCGCCGGCTGAGTTGCCGCCGGTGTCGCCGACCCGGTGGGGCTGGCCACCCCCGAAGGGGTAGCCGATCCCGACGGGCTCGCCGATTCGGTGGGGGTCTCGTCGGGCGACTCGGAGGCCTCCCCCTTGATGTAGGCGGTTCGCAGCGTCGGGTCCTCGAACGGGTCGATGGCCAGGCCGCCGAACTTGTCCAGCTTCACCAGACGGATCTGCGTCCTCCACCACATCGGGATCAGGGGCATGTCCTCGAGGGCGAGGTCCTCGGCCTCCTGGTAGAGCGCGACACGCGCATCGGACTCGAGCTCGGCCCGGGCCTCGAGAATCAGCTTGTCGTACTCCGGGTTGTTGTAGTTGGGCTTGTTGTCTGAGCTTGTGGAGAACAGCAGTGGGTAGAGGAAGTTGTCCGGAGTTGGGTAGTCCAGGCTCCAGGCCAGGCGGTTCGCACTTGCCGGCGCCCCGCTCTTCATCCAGCCGGTGTAGCCGGCGCTGCCGGTGAACTGGGTGGTGGCCGGGATGGCCTCGACCGGGATCCCGAGCGTCTGGCTGATCTGCTGCGCAACCGCCGCCATCCACTCGTCGTGTCCTGCTCCGGCGTTGAAGTGAAGGGTCAGCTTGTCGAGGTTCACGCCGGACTGCTCGAACAGCTGCTTGGCCCGGTCCGGGTCGTGCTCGCAGTACTCGCAGGGACCGTCCGCTCCGTCGACGCGGGAGCCGGGCATCAGCTCGGGAACGATGGCGGCCGCGGGTGTCCTAAGGCCGAAGAAGACGGCATCGCTGATCGCCTGGCGGTCTATTGAGAGCGAAACCGCCTGGCGGAACAGCTTGTTGTCCATCGGAGCGTGCTGCAGGGTGAAGGCGAGGTAGTCGAACCCGGCCATGTCCCGGATCAGGTAGTTGTCCTCGTTCTGCTGGCGGGCTTCCTGGGTCTTCGGCGGCGGGATACGGGTCCAGTCGAGGTTGCCGGCCTGCCAGTTGACGTAGGCGGTGTCCAGGTCGGCGGTGATCACGAAGTTCACCTGGTCAAGGTATGTCTCGTCTCCGTAGTACTCGTCGTTGCGGACGAGCGTGATCGATTGGTTGTGCTTCCAGGCTTCCTTCAGCTTGAAGGGGCCGTTGCCTATGGGGAACTCGGCCCAGCTGGGCTGCTGTGCGGCCATCGCCTCTTCGGAGGGGATGGGGTAGAAGGGGTTGTGGCCGGCCTTGACCGGGAACTCGGCGTCGGCGGCGGTGAGGGTGAACTTGAGGGTGTAGTCGTCAACTGCTTCGATGCCTTCGACATCCGGAGCGCTGCCGGCAGCGTGCTCGGCGACGCCCTTAACCCCGTCCAGGTGGTAGCCCAGCCCGTCGGGGTTGTTGTACAGGTCGGGGGAGGCGGCGCGGGTTGCACCGCGGACGAAGCTCTCGGCGGTGACTTCCTCGCCGTTGGAGAACTTGGTGCCCTCGCGGAGTTTGAACGTCCACTCGGTGGCGTCGTCGTTGGACTCCCACTCGGTGGCGACCCTGGGCTCCAGGGCTGCGGTTTCCTGGTCGTAACCGACCAGGCCGTCAAAAACCAGGCGGACGATACGTGCATCCTCGGATCCTGAGGAGAGGGGCGGGTCCAGTGAGCCGGGCTCCTGGCTCTCGACCCGTATCTCGCCGCCGCGGGTGGGCTCTTCGCCTCCTGTGGAGCCCCCGTTGTCGTCGTCCCCGCCCGAGTCACCGCACGCGGCGCCCAGCAGGGCAATCAGGAGCAGTACGGCCAGTAGGGCCATGTGCGGGGAGCGGCGCCGCCGCTCGGAGTGGTGGATGGGCGTAGAGGATTTCCGAGCGAGCATGTAGCCTCCCTTGCTGAAGCGAACCGACCGAACATGCGTTACCTACCCAGCGATTTGGGATCTAAGCAATTCGGGTGGAGGTCGGCGCCGTGCGACATTCTTGAACGTGCCGCACGGCGCCGAAGTGGGGTGACCGACGGGATTTGAACCCGCGACATCCCGGACCACAACCGGGTGCTCTACCAGCTGAGCTACGGCCACCATGGGGGTAGATGCTCCGGGCGGAGCACCTTCAAAGCCCCCAAGATGGTAGCACCGCGCCGCCCTGCCTTAAGGCGTTACCCTTCCCGGCATGCGCAAAACTGCTGAGGTCGTGGTCGTCGGCGGCGGGGTGATCGGCTGTTCGGTGGCGTCCGAGCTGGCCCTTGCCGGGGCCGACGTGCTGCTTCTCGAGAGCCGGGAGATCGCACACGGCGCCTCCGGCCGCAACCACGGCCTGGTTTTTTACCCCCAGAATCCCCTGACCGACCCGCTTTACCGCCTGTCGCACGACATCTACCGGGGGATCGCAGCCTCCAGTGAGCTCGACATCTCGCTTGACCCGGATCCGGTGGGGTTCATCATCCTCGTGAGCACCGAGGAGCAGTGGGCCGCCGCGGAGACCGAGGCCAAGGCGTGCGCAGTCGGCGGTATCCGGATCGAACGAATGGACGGCGAACAGCTCCGCGCGGCGGAACCGAACGTCGCCGAGGACCTGCTGGGCGGCTGGTTCATAGAGGACGGCTACCGGCTGGACCCTCGGGCGCTGACGATGGCGCTCGTGCTGAACGCCCGGGCCGCGGGGGCCGAGGTCCGGACCCACGTGGACGTGAAGCAGATCCTGGTGCGTGAGGGCAGGACGGCCGGCGTCGTCTGCGACGACGGCGTGGTCTCGGCCGAAACGGTGGTCCTGGCCGGGGGGCCCTGGTCCCCCAAGCTGGCCCGGTCGGCCGGAGTGGACCTGCCGGTGTCCGGGGCCCGGGGCTGGCTGATGCTCGTGGCGCCCCAGGGCCACATCTGCGACCACCTGCTGGAGTCCTCGGGCTGGCACCTGATGGCCGGCGACCCGGGGCCGAAGATGATCACCGCCGCCGGCTACGGCGAAGGAAGGCTTTCCGAGCCGGACATCGGCCTGTTGATCCAGCCGAGCGCCCACGGGAACCTGCTGGTGGGCGGCTCCCGCATCCCGTCGCTCCGCCAGGACCCGGAGGGCTCCGAGGTCTCTCAGATCATCGCCCGCAAGGCGGTCGCTGCCGTTCCCGCACTGGCCGGCGCCGAGATCCGTGAGGTGTGGTCGGGCGTCCGGCCGATGAGCCGTGACGGCCTGCCCATCTTGGGGTGGGCGCCCGGGGTGGAGGGCCTGTACATCGCCACCGGCCACGGAGGCCAGGGGGTGATGCTGGGGGCCGGGTCGGGCCGCCTGGCGGCAGAGATGATTACCGGAGGCACGCCTTTTACCGACCCCCGACCCTTCGCGGTCGATCGACAGATCTAGGCAAACTCTTAGGAAGTTCTCAATCGGAGTTCAGAACGCCGGACGCATAATTGGTCCCATGAAATCTGCCGCGGCCGTTCGCCGTCTTCCCGCCCGCACCATCGGAACTTTTGCTTTCGCCGCCACCCTGCTTTTCACCCTTCTGGCCCCCGCTCCCGCCCTTGCGCAGTCCCCCACCCCGAGTGAGTCTCCCTCCGCCGGTGAATCCCCCCTAACCGACGCCCGGCCCACCCTGGGCATCCTCGGACTGAGCGCGCCGGACGGCAGGGGAGTGACGGTGGCAAGGGTCGTTCCGAACTCGGGCGCCGACGATGCAGGACTCCAGTCCGGCGACCTGATCACCGACATCGAGGGTAGGAAGCTCGCCACCATAGAGGACCTGACCTCGGCCATCAGCGGGTTCCAGGTCGGCGACACCATCACGTTGACCTACGAGCGGGACGGCCAGAGTCAGACCTCGGAGGCCGAACTTGGATCCAGCCGGGCGAACCGCGGTGCCAACCCGTTCCAGATCCCCAACTTCGAGCCCCGGTTCCCCGAGGACGCCCCCGACGCTCCCAGGAACCCCGACGCTCCCCGGCGACCGGACCGACCCAACCTGAGGACGAGCCCGGTCAACGACACCGACTACCGCCCGGTCATCATCCTGTTCGGCCTGTTGATCACCGCCGCGCTGGTCG
Source organism: Actinomycetota bacterium (assembly GCA_035759705.1). Lineage (NCBI taxonomy): Bacteria > Bacillati > Actinomycetota > Actinomycetota bacterium. The sequence goes on from DASTUJ010000172.1 coordinate 18,098, forward strand.
CCCTGATCGTGCTGCAGCTTCGAAAGAACCGGCCGGTGAGCGAGACCGTCCAGACCTCGGCCTACGTGCCGCCGGCTGCGGCGACCCACTCCAACCCGCTCGACGTCCTCAAGATGCGCTACGCCAAGGGCGAGATCACCCGTGACGAGTACCTGACGATGTCGTCCGACCTGAACGGCGCAGGGGCACCGGCCGGCGAGAGCCCAACCCAGGAACTCTAGCTTCTAGGAGTTTCGCTCCAGCAGCACGCTCATCCCGTCGGACTGCTGGGACATCCGTCCGAGGAACAGGCTCCCCTTGGCCATCAGGTGCACCCGCTGGGCGTCCCCGGTGGTCAGCCGGCGCAGAGCGTGGGGCAGGTAGCAGACGGCCGAAGCCAGGTGCCCCTGGGTCGGTGAGAACCCGGGCATCCCCTTGGCGGCGGCGAACGCGGCCATCTCGTCCCGGGGGATGTCGCCCCGGCGAACGGCCAGCCCGGCGATCATCTTGTAGTTGCGCTCAGGAACGTTGCCGGAGCCCTGCGGTTCGGTGATCTCCGGGTCGTGGAGCTCGGTGGCAAAGTCGTCGACGTCGGCCATCTTCAGGCCGTTCCGCTCCAGCGGCTCGACCGCCAGGGCCTCCATGATTGCCTGGTTGGAGCCGCCGTGCGCTATCCGGTGGCGCCCCACGGCGTCCAGCCGGATGGAGGGAGACGACCCGTCGTTCGCCTCGATCAGGAAGGCACACCCGCCGACCACGTCCTCCATGACCGGCAGTTCCTTCGCCAGGTGGCCCTGGAACTTCATGCCGAGCTTGGGCAGCGACCCTCCGGCGGCGACGGCAACCCGCTTGAACACGCCGGCCTTCACGAGCGACGCTGCGATGACCAGTGCCGGGATCGGAGCGGCGCAGAAGTTCTTGACGTCGCAGCCCGAAGCCTGACGCAGTCCGGCCACGTCGGCCATGGCTTTGGCCATGTTGCCCCCGCCCCTCTGGTAGCGGTCGCCGACCGCCTCCTCGGCGCAGGAGATGACGTAGTCGATGCTGTCGGGGTCCAGGTCGTTGTCCTCCAGCAGGTGCATCAGCGCCAGGGCTCCGCTGGCCTTGTTGACCAGGTTCTCCAGCATCACGTTGGCGGCGAGAGACTCGTCCTCGGAGTGGGGGCACTGGATGGTGCCGACGATGTTGTCGACCGGCCAGTAGAGGTTTAGCGCTCCGGACGTTCCGGCCTGGCCGGTGATGTCCCGTTTGCCGACCGAAGCCAGCTTGTCCAGGTTGAACCGCTTGGCCAGGGGGTGGGACGACAGGGCGGTCGCAGCCCGGTCGGCGGCGCCGGTGGTGAGGGCGATCAGGTCGAACTCGTCGACTGCGGCCATCAGCCCCAGGAACTCCTCCTCCGGCATGATCTCGCCGTCCGGGCCGTAGCGGGAGGCGCCGTCCATCTCCAGGCGGACGCGGGGCCGCTCGGGCATCTCGCGTGGGTGGATCGCGCCCAGGTACGCCTGGTGTGAGGGGTAGGCCATTGCCTGATCGAAGGAACGCAGGTTGGCGAGGAACTTCGCCTGGACCTCTTCGTTCTTCGGAAGCTCCCGGCTCGGCTTCGAGCCGTGGCGAGCCATCCCGGGCAGGTGCGCCAGCACCTGGGAGGCGGCGGAGATTACTGGTTGGTCGCTCATAGGGCTAATTGTCTCCTGGTTTGAAAACTGTCGGCTTCGAGACGGGGGTGGAGACGGCCTTGAGCGCGGTCTGCACCAGCAGTCTCCGCCACGCCTTCTCCTCCTCCGGCCCCAGGGCCGGATCGCCGGCGGGGTAGGGGATGCCTCTGGTTGGCACTACCCTCGGAGCACCCACCCGAATCGCAATCGGCACGAGGTTGCACAGCAGAGCGGTCGGTATGCCGGACCTCTCCAGCTCTTTCGCAAGCGTTGACCCGCAACGCGTTCCGGTGCCTCAGGTGGAGGTCAGGATCGCAGCCTGGACCCCCTGCTTGCGCAGAGCAGCGGCCCACTCCACGCCGTACCTGGCACCGTCGGCCACCGAGGTGCCGTTGCCGGTGGTGACGAAGTACTCGGCGTACAGGTCTCCGATCGCTCCCTCTTCCTTCAGCTCGCGGGCGACGTCCAGCGGCAGGATGCGGTTGGGATTCTCGTTGGCGACGACCGTCGAGAACCCGCCGTGGACCGACACGTGCGAGCCTTCCTCGATTGCTTCTTCAAGCGGGTAGCGCAGCCATTTGGTGGCGCGGGCCGACTCCAGCCGGCCGGGGTTCCCGGCGGGAACCAGGCCGCCCTCGGTCAGCAGTGCGATCAACGCGTTCGACGGGTCGGAGATCGGGCCGGCCGGGGCGACTGCGCCGAAGTCGGGCATTGGAATTTCGGTGGCGGATCGGTCGCCGGCGAGGCGGGCCAGCGCGAGGTCGACCGCCCGGGAGGCGGCGTTCTTGTCCGCCAGACGGTTTTTTCGGGGGATCGACCCGACGAGGCCGTCCTCGGCGGTCAGTGTCTCGCCCGACGCCAGCTTTTTGACCGCTGCGGCGACCTTTACCAGGGTTGCGCCCATCTCCCGGGCCGTAAGGCCCGTGGCAACGACCGGAGCCGGAGCCGCTTCGGCGACACCGGGGTTCTCGGCGTGCATTGCGGCCAGCGACAGCAGGCCGGCTTTGTGGGCGGCCGCGGCCACCCGGCCGCAGGCGATCCCGTACCGGCCGCTGGTGAAGGCGGGCCCGGCGACCAGCATCTCGGCGCCGGTCTGCTGGATCAACGCCAGGATCTCGCCCGGGGCGCCTTCGTTGGAGGCGGCGTAGTCGTCCCCGCAGAACACCGTGGCGACGATCTGGTGTTCGTCGCCCAACAGCGACGCCAGCTTGCGCCCGGGCCCGGTGGGGGCCTCCCGGACCTCGGGTCCGACCGTGGCCTTCTCCTCCCCGCCTACGCCGGCGAAGAACTGGTTCACGTAGTGGACGATCTTCATTCGGACACCTCCGTAGCGCAGGTTAGGCGGCCGAGGCCGATGGGGCTGAGGCTCCCGTAGATTGCAGCCACCGGCAGGACCATCTCGGCGTTGGCGTCGAGGCCGTTCAGGTCGACGGTTTCTCCGCCCAGCGCTTTGTCGACCGCATCCAGCGTGATCCGCTCGTCGTAGTTGCCGGTGCTGACCATCGCGGTGGCAGTGGTCGGGGGTCCGACTACCGGGGGCCCGGTGCCGTCGGGGCCGCTCATCTCGGCAAAGATGCCGATGCCGACCAGCCCCATGCCCTCCATGGCGTCGATCTTGAGCGAGATGTCGGAGTCGGCGTTGCCGCCCCCCTCCTTGGTGACTATGGCTGCGTCCAGGCCCATTGCGCGGGCCAGCCGGGCGGCGTGGGCGGCGGTGAGCTCCTTCAGCGTCTGGTCGACGGGCTCGGGCGACAGGATCACTCCGCCGAAGACCAGGTCCTTGCCGTCCCGCTCCCGCAGGGCCGCCACCACCGGGTTGTTCTGGTGGACGAACGTCGGGTTCTTCAGCCCCGGGTGGCCGTACTGGCCGCTGACGACGGCTCCGTCGTCGAGCTCGTTGGGATCGATGGCGGTGGGCAGGGAGGTGGCGAGGGTCCGGCCGTAGACGAAGACGTCCTTGAAGGCGCCCTGGGTCTGCAGGTTGACGATTGCGCCTACCCGGGGAAGGTCGGATCCGGTGCCGGGTCTCATCGCCGGCAGTTCCTGGACCTCGTCGGGATCGGATTCGAGCGCCAGGTCGGCCAGCGCCACCGCGACGCGCATCGCGCCGAGCCGCAGCGCTTCGTCGACCTGGGGCCATCCTGCGCCTTCGGCGGGCTCGAACTCGATCACCAGGTTGTTGGTCGACCCCAGGAAGCTGAGCTCGGCGGCCGGGCCCGACATCTGAACCATCCCCTCCTGCGCCCGGGGGAGCTTGCCGGCGACGACCACGGCGACCCCCTTCAGGACGTGCGTCTCGCCGGTGCCCTGGGGGAGCGCCGGGCCGAGGAAGCCGGGGAAAATCCCGCCGCCGCCCGGCCCCTTGGTGCGGGGCTCCAGCGAGTCGAGGATCTTGACGATGCGGACGCTGTCGCCGGGACAGGCCCAGGTCAGCCTGGTCGAAGCCAGCGCCGGGCTCGCCAGCAGGGACTGCAGGTCGTCCTCGGACGCGACAAGCTCCCCGCCGTTCAGCCCGGGGGTGTCCCCGAAGCTCGCCGACCGGACGTTGTGGACGAGTCTTTTCAGGCCGTCAAAGCCGTTTTCTTCTGACACGAGGTCTCCTGCCGAGGGTTGCCTCCCCAGAGATTAACGAAAGTGGTTCTTTAACGCCGAAAGCGCGGCGTGGTGGCCGCACATCCCGTGTACGCCGCCCCCCGGCGGGGTGGAGGAGGAGCAGAGGTAGAGGCCCTCCACCGGGGTCGAGTACGGGTCGATCCGGGGCACCGGCCGGGTGAACAACTGGCGGAGGTCCTGGACCCCGCCGTTGATGTCCCCGCCGACGTAGTTGGCGTTCTCCCGCTCCAGGTCGGCCGGGCTCCGGGTGCACTTGGCGAGGATCAGGTCCTTGAAGCCCGGCGCCTGCCGTTCGATCTGCTCCTCGATGTGGTCGGTCATGTCGACGTCGTAGCCGTTCGGGACGTGGCAGTAGCCCCAGAGCGTGTGTTTGCCCTCGGGCGCCCGGCTGGGGTCGGCCACGCTCTGCTGGGCGATGATGCAGTACGGCCGCCCGACGTGCCGGTTCTCCCAGACCGCCCTCTCCGAGGCGGCGATCTGCTCGAAGGTCCCGCCCAGGTGGACCGTACCCGCCTCCCGGCAGAACCGGTTCCTCCAGGGCACCGGCCCGTCCAGCGCCCAGTCGACCTTGAAGACCGACGGACCGTACCGGTAGCGGCGGAGCAGGAAAAGGTAGGGCTTCGGCAGCCGGTCTCCCGCCATCCGTTCCAGTTGACGGGGGCCGAGGTCGAGCAGCGCCACCTTGTGCGGGGGCAGGTCGTCAAGGCTCTCCACGCGCCGGCCGGTCACCACCTGCCCGCCGTGCGACTCGAGGATCGAGACCATTGCGTTCGCCAGCCTCTGCGTCCCTCCCTTGGCCACGGGCCACCCGACTGCGTGGCCGAGGATCGCCAGGATCAGCCCGAAGCCGCCGGTTGCCAGCTTGTCCAGAGGCAGGATCGAGTGGGCGGATACCCCTGCCATAAGTGCCCGGGCCCTCTCGTCCTCGAACATCGTCGCCAGCCCCTTCGCCGACCTGATGGCGTGGACCCCGAACCGGCCGGCCGAGATCGGGTGCCTGGGCGGCCGGGCCGGGCCGAGGAACTGGTCGACCAGGTGTTTGTACGAGCGCACGAAGGGCGCCATGAGCTTCACGTAGTCGTCGGCGTCCCGGCCGAGGTGCGAGGCGGTTTGGGGAACCGACATCTCGAGGACCGCGGTCCGCCCGTCGTCCAGCGGGTGGGCCACCGGCACGCCGGGCTGCAGCAGTTCCAGCCCGTGCTCCGCCAGGGGGAGCGAGGAGAGGAAGGGCGACGCCAGGGCAAGCGGGTGGATGGCCGAGCAGATGTCGTGGACGAAACCCGGGAGGGTGAGCTCGGCGGAACGCATGCCGCCCCCGGCGGTGTCCTCGGCCTCGATGACCTGCACCGAGAGGCCTCTTTGAGCGAGGGTGATGGCGGCCGCCAGCCCGTTCGGGCCGGAACCAACGACGACGGCATCGAAGCTATCGGACAAGGTGCCTCCAGCCTAGTGCACTCCGCATGTCGTAAGTTGGTAGCGCACCAAGCCACCGACGGAGGAGAGCGATGACGAATCAGAGGGTTGGATTCCAGGGAGAGCCGGGCGCCTACAGCGAGAAGGCGGCCAGGTTTCTGTTTCCCGAGGCCACTCTGGTTCCGTTCAAGTCCTTCCACAAGGTCTTCGAGGCGACCGAGATCAGCGCCATCGACTTCGGAGTGGTGCCCCTGGAAAACTCCCACGCCGGGTCGATCAACGACACATACGACCTGCTGGTCCGGCACGGCGTCCAGATAATCGCCGAGACCATCGTGCGTATCCACCACTGCCTGCTGGCCCCGGAGGGCGTGGAGATCACCGACGTGAACTACGTCTACTCCCACCCCCAGGCCCTGGAGCAGTGCGAGGAGTTCCTCGACAGCTTGAGGGCCGACCGGATCGCGGTCTACGACACAGCCGGCGCCGCCAAGCTGATCGCCGAGGAGGACAAGCCCGGCTCGGCCGCCATCGCGTCGGAGGAGGCCGGTAGCCTCTACGGGCTGAAGGTGCTCGAGCGCGCCATCGAGGACCGGGCGGACAACTCCACCAAGTTCGTGGCGATCAGCCGCAGCGCCACCGATCAGATGGGGCCCCCCGAGAAGACCTCGATCGTTTTTGCGACCAACAACATCCCCGGAGCGCTGTATGCGTGTCTCAAGGAATTTTCAGATCGGAAGTTGAACCTGACGAAGCTGGAGAGCCGGCCTTCGGGCGCAAAGGCGTGGCAGTACCACTTCTACCTCGACTTCGACGCTCCCACCAAAGACCCGGTGGCCCAGGACCTGCTGGCCGCCCTGGCGGCGCAGACCTCGTTCCTGAGGGTGCTGGGCTCGTACCCGCACGCCGCCAGGAGCTAGGCTCCCGATCAGGGAATTAACGCGTTGAAAGGTGCGTTTTAGGCGACATGGCCAAGCTTGCACCGCCCCCGGCCTCGTTCACCGGTCCTGCGCTGAAGACCGCCCGCACCTTCTACCTGATCAACGGCTGCTACACGATCTCCGCATCGCTGATCTGGGGCGTCAACACCCTCTTTCTGCTCGATGCCGGCCTGGACATCTTCGGCACGTTCGTGGCGAACAGCTTCTTCACGGCCGCCATGGTCCTGTTCGAGGTTCCGACCGGGGTGCTGGCCGACACCAAGGGCCGGCGGGCCTCTTTCCTCCTCAGCCTCGCGGTGCTGCTGGGGTCGACCCTTTGGTACGTCGCGATCGCCGCCTCCGGTGGCAGCCTGGTCGCCTTCTGCCTGGCGTCGGTGGTCATGGGGATCGGGTTCACGCTGTACTCGGGTGCGGTAGAGGCGTGGGTGGTCGATGCTCTTAGGGCCGACGGCTACGACGGCCCCCTCGACGGGTTGTTCGCCCGCTCGGCGATCGTCACCGGCGTTGCGATGCTGGTGGGGACGGTGGGAGGAGGTTTTCTCGGGTCGGCCGACCTCTCGCTGCCCTACGTCGTCCGGGCCGTGCTGTTGGGCCTGACCTTCGTCCTATCCCTGTTCGCGATGCACGACCGGGGGTTCACGCCCCGGCCGGTGACGCTCAACCACCTGGCGGAGGAGATGAAAAAAGTCGGGCGGGCGGGCGTCACCTGGAGTTGGGGGGAGCCCCGGATCCGCCTGCTGGTCTGGGCCTCCTTCATCCAGATGGGGTTTCTGATGTGGGGCTGGTACGCCTGGCAGCCGTACTTCCTGGAGCTGCTGGACAACGACGCGGTCTGGGTGGCCGGCGCCATCGCGGCCCTGAGTGCGCTGGGAATGACCGCAGGCAACTCACTCGTGCCGCTTTTCAGCCGGATGTGCGCCAAGCGCAGCACGCTGCTGATCTGGGGAAGCGGGATTTCCAGCCTGGCGCTGATCGGCGTCGGACTGGCCAACTCGTTCTGGCCGGCGCTGGCCGCCCTGATCGTGGCTATGGTTGCCAGCGGCGTCATCGAGCCGGTGAAGCAGGCCTTCTTGCACCAGATAGTGCCGAGCGAGCACCGGGCGACGGTCGTCTCGTTCAACTCGATGTTCGGCAACGGCGGGGGCATCGCCGGCCAGACCGGCCTTGGGGCTCTTGCCCGGAGCTCCGGTATCCCCCGGGGTTACGTGGTCGGAGGGGCCGTGACTCTGCTGGCGCTGCCGATCTTCATGCGGCTGCGCAAGGTCGGTGGAATGTACGACCTCGGGTGCGACCCCGTCGCCCCTCCTCAGACCACCGCCGCACAGGGTCTGCCCGAAATCTGCTGTGTCGACACGAACGCCGGCATACCGGCAGCGGTGGGCGCCCAGAGCGGCGGGCCGTGGACCGACGAGCCGCCCGGGGACCTAGACGGCTGAGTACAGGTTCCAGGTGCCGGGCACGCCCTTCAGCTCGTGCTCGCCGGCGCTTTCGAAAGCAATTCCCGAGCCTGCAATCAGATCCTTGACCGTCGAGGACACCAGGACCCGGCCGCCGGCGGAGAGAGCGGTCACCCGGGCGGCGATGTGGACGGCCAGGCCCGATACGTCGTCGGGGTGAATCTCCACCTCCCCGGCATGCAGTCCGGCGCGCACCGCAATTCCGCTGCTGGCCGCCTCGGCGACAATGGCTTTGGCGCAGGCAACCCCGCGGGCCGGCCCGTCAAAGATAGCCAGAAAGCCGTCACCGATGGTCTTGATCTCCCGGCCCCGGAACCGTTCGAGCTGCCGCCGCACCGATGAATGGTGCTGAGTGAGCAGCTCGCTCCACCGGGCGTCCCCCATCCCGGCCGCCTTCTCGGTCGAGCCGACGATGTCGGTGAAAAGACATGTGGCGAGCACGCGGTCCAAAACCGTGTTGGGGCGGACTCCCGTAACGAACTCTTCGATCTCGTCGAACAGCGGGCCGGTGTCGCCGGCAAAAGGCAGGTGGTCGTAACCGGGCAGCTGAACGTACGTTGCGTTGGGTATCTGCTCGGCCATCCACCTTGCTCCCCGGTAGTTTGCGACCCGATCGCCCTTGCGGTGGATGACGAGGGTTGGGACGTGGATGGTCGGAAGAACCGGCCGGACGTCGATGCCCCCGAACATCTTGATGAGCTGGACCAGTGAGCCCGGGCTTGCCGCGTTGCGCTCGAACCCTCGCCACCACTCGGTGAAGGCCTCGTCCTCGGCCAGAGAGGGTGCGAACACCTCGAGAGCCACCCCGCTGCCCCACCACTCATGGACGAACTCGATGTTCATCTCCAGACCCTCCGGCTCCGGCGCCCATGGATAGTCTTCGGTGGCGGTCGCACGGGCCATGCCCCCGTACAGCACCAGGTGGGAGACCCGCTCAGGATAGGTCGCGGCAAACAGCAGGCACATCGGCACGCCCTCCGAGACCCCGAGCAGCGCCGCTCTCTCGGATCCGGCCGCATCCATGACCGCACGGACGTCGTCCATCCGGGTCTGGAGGTCGGGCAGGTCCGAGACGCGGTCGGACAGCCCGGTCCCCCGCTTGTCGAAGCTGATGAGCCGGGAGAAGGAGGCGATTCGCCGGAATGCGGTCTCCATGAGTGGGTGGCTGGACTGGTAGTCGAGATGCGACACCCAACCGCTGACCAGGACCAGGTCCGGCCCCGAGCCGGCGACGGTGTAGGCGATCGAGATGTCGCCGGAACGTGCGTACCTCACATCCATCGATCCCTCACCCCGTAAAAGGCTTCAGCAGCTCTTCAAGCTGCCGCCGGTGTTCCATCGTTTCAAATTCATGGAGCGGTTGCGAGGCCAGGACGTGCTCGGAGACCCTGCCTCCCATCCGGGTGTATACCGCCGGGTGAATGTCGCCGGTGGCGTCGGTCTCCACCGTGACCGCGACCGCGTCCGGTCCGGCGGCATCCACAAAGTGGGCCAGAGGCTGAATGCTCGCAGCGTAGAGGCCGCCCGGGCGGCGCTCGGCGACGGACGCCAGGTAGGAGCGCTGGTTCCACAGCTCCGGGCCCCGGGTGGCTTCCGAAAGCAGATGGCCGACCAGGTCGTCCGGCGCAACCTCCCGGACGGGCAACTTGACTCCGAAGTGACGTGACGCGATGTGTTCGGCCATCACCCGGGCGTTGTAGCGGAAGCCCTGGACCGCAGCCGAGTTCGAGGGGATGCCGTACTTGTTCAGGCCGCCGGCCGCCTGGGTGGCGCAGCCGGCAAAGTACAGCCCGGGCACCGAAACGCTCTCCCAGAACGGGTTGAGCGCGGGAAGCCGGCCCTCGCTGAAAACTGCCGCCCCCAGTGCGGGAAGATCCTGCATGGGGGTGGTGAACCCGGTGGCCGCGATCACCTCATCCACCTCCAGATTCATCTCTCCCGGGCGGGTGGTCCCGGAGGCCGTCACCCGGTAGCCGCCCGGTTCCCGCCTCTCGACCCGGGTGATCGCAACGTCGAGCAGGACGTTGCCCCCTCCGAACACGTGGTCCTCGTAGGGCTGGAGGTAGCGCGCCCGGGCCCCCACCGCAGCGTGTTCGACCACCGATATCCGCGCCGGCCGCGGCGACGCAAGGATGACCCGGTGGGCAACCGGCAGCATCGCATCGGCCAGCTCGAAGCCCGAGTTGCGCTTGCCGATCACAAACACCGTCTTGTTGCGATAGTGGTCGAGCGGCTTTGTGTCGACGTAGTGGGGTACGTCGTCGAGCCCGGCGCCGGGGGGCTTCCACGGGGTGGTGGTGCCGATCGCCATGATGAGGACCCGGCATGAGTACTCCCCGTCGGTCGTGGTCACAACGAAGCCGTCGTCGGTGCGGGCCGTCGAGGTCCAGCGGCAGCCGTACCGGAACTTCACGCCGCCTCTGCTGGCGAACTCGCTCAGGCCCAGCTCCATCTCCGGTCGGCTGGGAAAGTAGTAGGAGCCGTCCATGAACTGTCGAACCAGGCTGGAGTGGGCCGGCTCGGCTCCCAACAGGCTGTTCCAGTCGTACCACTCGTATTGCCGGGTTCCCGGTTCGGCCGGCGCGTAGGGCTTGGTCCAGGAGATCAGTCGCTGGAACAGAGGGTAGCGCCGGAACATCCCGCCGGGTTTATCGTCCGCGGAGATCGCGGCGTGAGCCACCCCCAACCGGGACAGGCAGTAGCTGGCCTGGAGCCCTCCCGGCCCGCTGCCGACCACGACGCACGGGTAGTCGCCCGGCGGGAAGGGCGCTAGTTCTGCCACAGAAGCGTGTTCTTCAACCTCATGGCCTCGGCTTGCAGCAGGCGGTACATCACCTTCGGGTGTGCATGCAGGAAGGCCTCGGTCGCCGGGCCGGCCAGAACCAGGCACTGGAGCGGGTCGAGCGCGACCACATCGGCGGTCGGTAGCTCTCCCAGCAGCACCGAGATCTCACCGAAGAAGTCTCCCCGGCCGAGCTTGGTGACGTCCTTCCCATCCACCCTCACCATCGCCTCGCCGTCCACGATGATGTGGAACCCGGTTCCGGTGAATCCCCGGCGCAGGATCCGCTGCCCCTGGGCAAACCACTCCTCGGAGAAGGTGTGCGCGGCGGCCTCCAGCTCGGGAAGCGACAGATCCGAGAACAGGGCCAGACTCCCCAGCATCTGGACCAGGCTGCGTTGTGGCTCCATGGGGCTCCTAGAGCAGGCGGGACTTTGAGGAAAGTACATTACGAACCTTGATATAAAGACGCAATGCCCTCCGATTCAGAGCGCGCCTCGGCGCTCCAGACGATCCCGCTGTTCGCCGCACTGTCCGAAGCCACCAGGATGCGCATTGTCGAGATAGCCGGGGAGCTGGAAGCCTCCGCGGGTCAGGTCCTGGTGCAACCCAGAACCGAGGGTTCCGGAATGTTCGTGGTAGAGGAGGGCACGGTGGTGGTCGAGCGGGACGGCAAACACATCGAGCTCGGAGCCGGGCAGTTCTTCGGCGAGCTCGCCCTGCTCACCGACACCAAGCGCACGGCTCGGGTGCGAGCAAAGACCGATTCCCGCCTGCTGGCGATCGGCCGGGACGAGTTCAAAGTCCTTCTCGAGTCCGAGCCCGGTCTTGCTCTCAACATGCTCGAGGTCCTCGCTCAGCGTCTAGCCCGCTAAACGGTCCTCAGTCACCCGGGCTCCATTGGAGGCTGAACGTCGAGTGGCTCCCCGAAAAACCCTTCAGCTCGGCCGGGCGAGGCGGGCCGAACCGAAACTCCGGGGAACCCTGGACCAGCGCCTTGGTCAGCTCCGACACGAGGATCTCCCCTCCCCGGGCCTTGTCGGCAATCCGTGATGCGTAGTTCACGTGCCGGCCGAAGAAGTCCCCGCTCTGCTTGACGACCTCCCCGGTATGGACCCCGATCCGAACCCGGATGGGTGGTGACTCCGGGGACTTCGCATTTCGGGCGGCGAGTGCCTTCTGAGAGCCGATGGCCGCCGTCAACGCCTGCCGGGCGCTGGGGAAGGCCAGCATGAACCCGTCTCCCCTGGACTTGACCACGACGCCGCCGGAGCTTGCGACCTCCTGCCGGATGATCCGGTCATGGTCGGCAAGCAGATCGAGCCACAACTGGTCCCCCAACGCTTCGTTGAGCTCGGTGGAACCCTCGATGTCGGTGAAGAGGATCGTCACCGTCCCGTCAGGGGCGGCCTGCACGGAGACCGGCGAATCTTCCGACTTGCCTCCCGGCGCCACGACGGCGACGGGCCCGTTCTTCGCTTCGTCGTCCTCGCCCGGAGCCGCCAGCTCGAGCGCCATCCGGAGCGTCTGTTTGTAACCGCCGGCCTCGGATGCCGTGATCACCCGGCCGAGCGCTTTCCGGCAGGCCTCGGCGTCGCCCGGGGCGTTGCGGCGCGAGTACAGGCGGGCCTGTGCCAGTCGGGTTTGGGCGGCCAGGTAACCGAATCCGGCAGCCTCGTGCAGTTCGAGCGCGGCATCCAGGTGGTAGCGGGCGTCGTCGTAACGACCGAGGAGCGTCGCCAGCACGCCCTGATGATGATGCCCGCACCCGTTGGTGGTAACCAGGTACCCGAACATGCCGAACCGGGTTCCGAACGGGGTGATCATGTCGTAGGCGATCTCTGCGGTTGCAGTGTCGTCCAGCCGGCGGCAGACCTCCGCAGTCAGCCCCATCATCCACAGCAGTCCGAACGACGTGTTTACCGTCTCGAAGTTCTCCGAAACCACTTTGCGCAGCAGGCGAGCCGCCTCATCGCTGTCACCCTGCGCAACCACCGCGAAGATGTAAGCCGCCCAGTTCCACCGAAAGGAGTCGGGTTCGGCAAGGAACTCGGTAACCGTGTCGAGCCACTCCTGATCCTGCATCTCGTACGCCAGGCAGAGACTGGCCCCCACCGTGAACCGCCAGACATTCGGGTCGCGTGCCTGGACGCCCTGGCGGATTGCATCGTGCACCAGCCCGGCGGCCTCCCCGTGCCTTCCCTCGGCGTAGCTCCAGGTCGCTTGGAACAAAGGGCTGAACCAGCTGTAGAGGGGCAGCCGCGCCTCGGCGGCCAGCTCGGCATACTGCTCGACGTCCCGGCGCGCCTCGGGGATCCGGTTGATGAAAAACAGCGCGATCATTCGCAGCCGCAACCCGAGGAGCCGGCGTTCGACGTCCCCGGCCCTGGTTGCAGTCTCGATGAGCTCGGTGGCCAGCTTGACCTGGGTGTGGGTCTCCCTTCCCTCGCCGAGCGCGATGATCCGGGCGTACAAAGCCTGGGCGGTCGCCTGCGGGTCGCCCACCCGGCGCGCCATGGAGACCGCCTCCCGGGAGAGCTCGTCCTCCTTGTAGCTGGTGGCGACGTCGAACCTGTAGGCCTCCCCCAGCCGCGCCAGCAGCCGCACGCGGAGGGCGGAATCCTGCCCCGCGGTGGCTGCAATCGCCGCCTCCAGGGTTTCTACGAGCTCCCGGCTCACCGAGCCCACCCCGGTGAGAATGTCGCCGATCCCCAGCGCCGCCTCCGCCATGAGCTCGACGAGACCGGACTCCGAGGCCTGCCTGAAGGCTGCCTGGAAGTTGTGGTGGGCCGCCGCCGGGTCGGCTGCGCTGATCTGCGCCCTGCCCATCGCCAGGAGGAGCTTGCACCGGTCCTCCTCGATGCCGGCTCCGGCTTCGATCAGATCGAGTGCCTGGAGGGCGTGGTCGTACTGTTCGGCGGCCTGCTCGAAGGCCAGCTGGTGCATCGCCTTGTCACCCGCCCGGCGGGCGTATGCGATGGCCTTGTCGACCCCTCCCAACGCCGAGGCCTCGAAGTAGTGGTGCGCCAGCTCGAAAAGGTAACGATCCGGGTCATCGCCTGCCAGCCGCTCCAGGGCCTCACCGGTCGCTTTGTGCAGCCGCAGTCTTTTGGCCGTCGAAAGCTCCTCGTAGAGGGTCTCCCTGATCAGCGCGTGGGCGAAGCGGTACCCGCCCCCGGCGGCCGGGTTGAGCACCCGGGCCCCGACGGCTTCGTCCAGAGCTTCCAGCAGGGTCTCGGTGGGGGTGGAGGCCAGCAGCTCGATCGCAGGAAGCTCGAACTCCCGGCCGAGCACTGATGCCAGAGTCAGCACCCGGTTGCACTCCTGTGAAAGCAGATCGAGACGCCGCCCGATCACCTCCTTGACCCCCTGGGGGATGGTCAGGCTCCACGTGCTGCCGGTCCTCGCCGAAAGCCTGCCCTCGGAGGCCAGGAGCCGAACGGTTTCGATGATGAAGAACGGGTTCCCTTCGGTCTCCGTCGCGATCGCCTTGACCAGGGAGTCCTCCGGGTCGGACCCGGTCGTGAGCTTGATGTAGCGGGCAAGGTCGGCTTCGGTCAGGCCCCGCAGGAGGATCCGGCGGGTGTTCGGCTCCCGGATGATCGAGGCGAGGCTCTGAGCCAGCGGGTGCTGCCGCCCGAGCTCGATGTCCCGGTAGGTGCATACGACGAGTATCCGGGTGTCCCGCAGCTGGCGGCTGACGAAGTCCAGGAGCAGCAGCGACGGCTTGTCCGCCCAATGCATGTCGTCCAGGAAGATCACCATCGGCTGGGAGCGGGAGGCGTTCTTCAGGAAGTTGGTCACCGAGTCGAACAGCTGGAAGCGTGAGGCCTCCAGGTCCGAGCCTGCCGGGCTCTGGACGTCGGGAAGAGCCTGCCGGACGTCGGAGACGATTTCCGCGATGTACCCGGCGCCGGACCCCATCTCCGAGGCCAGCGCCTGCGCCGAACGGTCGTGAACCGTCGACCGGATGACCTGGATCCAGGGCCAGTATGCCGGCGCCCCCTCGCCTTCGTAGCAACGGCCGGTCGCCACCTGGGCGCCCTTCATGCGGGCGTAGGTAAGCAGCTCCTCGGCCATGCGGGTCTTGCCGATGCCGGGCTCTCCCACCAGGAGGGCGACCCCCCCGGAATTCTTGCGGGCGGCGTCGAACATCAGCCGGAGCTGCTGGCTCTCGGCCTCCCGCCCCACGAATATTCCGCCGGCCAGCCGGTCGAGGGGATTCTCCTGGACCTCTACCTTTTCCGCCGAGGTTGTCGCCTCGTGCTCGAGGTCTCCCAGCCGGTCAAGCACGTCGGCCGCGCTTTGGGGGCGGTCGTCCGGCGACTTCGCAAGGAGGTCGAGGATGAGCTGCTCCAGTCCGGGCGACAGGTTCGGGTTGTGCCAGGTGGGTGCCACCGGCGCGGTGTTGATCTGCTGCGAAATGACCGCAATTGCATCGTCCCCGGCGAAGGGAGGCTTGCCGGTGGCCGCCTCGTAGAGCAGAGCACCCAGCGAGTAGAGGTCGCTGCGAGAGTCGACGCTCCCTCCGGTTGCCTGCTCGGGCGCCATGTATGCGACCGTGCCGAGCATCATGCCCTCCGCGGTAAGCCTGGCGGCCTGGGCGCCGGCGGCCAGGCCGAAGTCGCCCAGCTTCGCGGTGCCGTCCCGGGAGAGCCAGACGTTGGCCGGCTTGATGTCGCGATGGACGATGCCCTGGTCATGGACGTACTCCAGCGCGGCTGCGACCTGCCGGGCGATGGCCAGCACCCGCTCGGGGGGCAGCGCCCCGCCGGCCCGGTTCAGCTGCTCGTCCACCGAGCCGCCGGGCATCAACTCGGCGACCAGGTAGATGAAGTCCTCCTCCTCGCCGACGTCGAAGATGTTGACGATGTTCGGGTGGTCGCCCAGACGGGCCATCTGCCTGGCTTCCCGGCGGACGCGCTCAATGGACGCATCGTCCAGCCCGGCGATCCGGATCACCGAGAGGGCGACTTCCCGGTCCAGGCGGGTGTCCACCGCCCGGAAGACCTGTTTGCGGCCTCCCTGGCCAAGGAAGGATCTGGCAACGTACCGGTCGCCGCCGGCCGACGGTAGGAGGGGAGCAGCGGCCGAGGGGGGTTCGGCGACCTCCAGCCGGGTGCCGCAGGCGTCGCAGAATGCCGCCCCGCCCCGATTGTCTTTGCCGCAGTTCGGACAGATCACCGGCCCGGTCTCACCATGCTGTACTCAGCCGATCTCGAAGAATCGACATTCTCGCGCGTTCCTTCGGGATTTCGGAGGCTTGGCGGCTGTCTAGACCCTCGCCCTGGCCCGCCGGCGGCTTTTGAAGACCTCGATGAAGACCGGGATTAGGGACAGGAAGATGATGAAGATGATGATCGGCGTGATGTAGGTCTCCAGCTCCGGAAAACGTTTTCCAAGCCCGTAGCCGAGCAGGATTCCAAGGACCGACCAGATCGCCCCGCCGACGACGTTGAAGGTCACAAACGTCCGGTAGCGCATGCTCGACACGCCGGCGAGGATCGGAGTGAAGGTCCTCACGATCGGGATGAATCGCGCCAGGATCAGCGCCTTGGGGCCGTGTTTTTCGAAGAATTCGTGGCTTTTCGTCACGTTCTCCTGCTTGAAGAACCTGGAGTCCGGCCGCTTGAAGATGGAGGGGCCGACCTTGTTGCCGAACATGTAGCCAACCTGGTCACCCAGGACGGCCGCCAGGAAGACGACGAGGATCAGCACCGCCAGGTTCGGCCGTCCCGCCAGCGCCACCACCAGTCCTGCGGAGAACAGAAGCGAGTCCCCGGGCAGGAAGAACCCGAACAACAGGCCGGATTCGGCGAACACGATGGCGGCGATCACCAGAAGGAAGATGGGAGCGCCGCGCTCGAGAAGCGGCTCGAGGTCCGGGTGGAGTATCCACCGGATGGCGTCCGTTACAAATTCCAAGGGCGCCTCCGCCGGGCCGCAGTTTGTCTCACCGGCTCGATTCTATCTGCCGCTGAACACCACCCCTCACAAAAACAACCGGCCGCCCCGAAGGACGGCCGGTTTGCCTGGGAACCAAGTTAGGAAGCGAAGTCCTCCTCGCACTGCCTTTCGGTCTCGGCATTGCAGACATCCAGAGCAGCTCCGCCGTTCGCAAGGTCTTCGCCTTCATGCCCGGCCAGAGCGTCCCGTCCGCCCTCGCCGCGGAGGATGTCGTTGCCTTCCTGGCCGTAAACGGTGTCATCCCCGCCTTCACCGTTGGCCCGGTCGTTCCCCGGGCCGGCGTAGATCCGGTCGTGGCCGGAGCCCCCGAGGATGACGTCGTCGCCGGTGTTTTCACAGGTCTCGCCGTTGCCCACCTCGCCGGACTCGAATTCGCATCCATCGCCGTAGATGAGATCGTTTCCGGCCTCCCCAAAGAGCCGGTCGTCGCCCCCAAGTCCGTAGATGACGTCGTCCCCGCCGCCTCCCCGGATGACGTCGTTGCCCGGGGTGCCGCAGAGGACCTCGTCCTCCGATGTGCCTTGGATGTTGCTCCCGCTGATGTCGCAAACGAACTCGATACCGTGAACAGGCCCGGCCGTTGAAAGCACAAAGAGACCGGCCAGCAGCAGTATTGCCGGGACGGCGGCCGCCCGTCGCCCAGAACTGAAGATCGTCATGGCTCCCTCCTCAAAGTAGATGGTGAGCGGGAGGATTACCCCGATCGGTCCGGCCGAAACAGGTCCGCCCAAACCGTTGGGCCGCAAACGGATCCGGCCGCCCCGAGGGACGGCCGGATGTTTTCAGCCTGCCGGGCTAGTGCCCTGCGTGCACCCCCGACAGCTCCTTCACGACATCGGCGATGTAACCCTTGGCGTCGCCGAAGAGCATCATCGTCTTGTCCTCGAAGAACAACTCGTTCTCCACGCCGGCGAAACCGGCCGACATGCCTCGCTTCACCACCATGACCGTCTGCGCCTGGTCGGCGTTCAGGATCGGCATGCCGTAGATCGGGCTGGTCTTATCGGTCCTTGCGGACGGGTTGACCACGTCGTTGGCCCCGATGATCAACGCAACGTCCGTCTGCGGGAAGTCGGAGTTGATCTCGTCCATGTCGATCAGCCGGTCGTACGGAATGTCCGCCTCCGCCAGCAGCACGTTCATGTGGCCCGGCATGCGGCCTGCCACCGGGTGGATGGCAAACCGGACGTCGACGCCCCGCTTTGTCAGTGCGTCGTACAGCTCACGCACCTTGTGCTGGGCTTGCGACACCGCCATTCCGTAGCCGGGAATGATGATGACCGAGTCCGAGTTCTCCAGCATCTGCGCGGTTTCCTCCGGGCTGATGCTGCGAACCGAACGCTCCTCGACGTGGCCGTCCTTGATGTGCGCAACCGCCCCGAACCCGCCGAACAGCACGTTGGCGAAGGACCGGTTCATGGCCTTGCACATGATTATCGACAGGATCAAGCCGGACGTTCCGTCCAGGGCCCCTGCGATGATCAGCAGCTTGTTGTCCAGCGCAAAGCCCATGGCGGCTGCCGAAAGGCCGGCGTAGCCGTTGAGCAGAGCGATGACCGTAGGCATGTCCGCGCCGCCGATCGGGACGATCAGTGCGATACCGAAGATCAGGGTCAGCCCGATCAGCCACGGAAACAGGTGGGCGGCGCCGGGATTGACCACCAGGTACCCGGCGATGATCACCGAAGCAGCGAAGATTCCGAGGTTGATGAAGTTCTGGCCCTTGTAGAGGATCGGCTTGCTGGGCAGGATGCCCTGCAGCTTGCCGAATGCCATGAGCGATCCGGTGAACGTCAGGTATCCCAGGACCACCTCGAAACCGATAGCCGTCAGGGCGACCTTGGACAGGTTGGCGCCGTGAAGGTAGAACTCGGCGGTTCCCACGAGACCGGCCGCCAGGGCGCCCAGAGCGTGGGAGAAGGCGGTCCGTTGCGGCACCGCCGTCATCTTCATCAGAAGGGCCAGTGGAACACCGATGACTGCCCCGATGACCATGGCGATGGCGATCCACTGGAACTCGACGATCTCTTCCTTCATCAAGGTTCCGATGATGGCGAGAAGCATTCCGATCTCGCCGGCCTTGACTCCCTTGCGGGCGGTGCTGGGGTGGCTGAGCCACTTCAGCGACATGATGAACCCGACTGCGGAGATCAGGTAGACGAGATCGATCCAGCGTGTGACTCCCCCGACGGGGGCGGCTTCTGTCGCGGCGGTTGCAAGATTTAGAGGGTTCATGGCTTGACCGGCTCCTTCGTCTTGAACATCTTCAGCATCCGGTCGGTGATGAGGAATCCACCGACCACGTTTGCGAACGAGGCGGCGACTGCAATCGCACCCATCAGGGTGGCGTACGGGGCCTGGGCCGAGCCGGCCAGGATCAGCGAACCAACCAGCGAGATGGCTGCAATTGCGTTGGTGAGAGACATCAGCGGTGTGTGGAGCAGTACGGAGACCCGGCTGATCACCTGGTACCCGAGGAAGGCAGCCAGTACGAAGACGTACAGGCTATTGGTGAGTGACTCATCCATGGAAGTGGTTCCCCCTTAGAAAGACGACTGGGCGCGACTGGTTAGGTGGTTGCGTTCTCGGGTTCGGCGGCGCCGTTGGTGCTGCCAGCGGGCGGCGCGACGTTTAGGTCGGCCTTTCCATCCGGAGATGCGGCTGCGGCGGGTGCGGCGGACGGAGCACCAAGACCCAAAGCCTCACGCAGGCGGGGGAGGACAACCTCGCCGCCCCGGGCCAGCAGGGTCTCGTTGGTGATCTGGTCCTCCATGTCCCACTTGAACTCGCCGTCCTTCACCAGGTGGGTGAGGAAGGTGATCAGGTTCTTCGCGTACATGGAGCTGGCGTGGTACGGCACGGTTGCCGGCAGGTTCGTCGGGCCCATGATCGTGACGCCGTTGACCACGATGGTCTCGTCGGCCTTCGTCAGCTCGCAGTTGCCGCCTCGCTCTGCGGCAAGGTCGACGATGACCGAACCCGGCTGCATCTTCTCCACCATGTCGGCGGTGATCAGCACGGGAGACCTCTTGCCGGGGATCGCAGCAGTGGTAATAACGACGTCGATGTTCTCGACCACGCTGGTCATGAGCTCCCGCTGCTTTTTGAGGAAGTCTTCGCCCATCTCCTTGGCGTAGCCGCCCTTGTCCTCGGCGTCCGCAGAGTCGATCTCCATCTCGACGAACTTGGCGCCGACCGACACGACCTGCTCCTTGACGGCAGCGCGGACGTCGTAGGCCTGCACGACGGCCCCGAGGCGCTTGGCGGTGGCGATGGCCTGAAGGCCCGCCACGCCGGCGCCGATGACGAACACCTTGGCCGGGCGAATCGTCCCGGCGGCGGTGGTCAGCATGGGGAACATCTTCGGCATCGTTGCGGCGGCCAGTACCACGGCCTTGTAGCCGCCGACTGTGGCCTGGGAGGAAAGCACGTCCATGCTTTGGGCTCGGGTGATACGGGGCATGAGCTCGACCGACAGGATGGTGGCTCCCGTGCCCGCCATCTCCTTGATGCCTTCGGCGTTTCCGAGCGGATCGGTGAAGCCCACGACGACCTGGTCCTTCTTCATGAGACCGAGATCCGAACGGCCTTCTTTTGAGTTGGAACCGAACGTCTGGACCTGAACCACGATGTCGGCCCCGAAGGCGTCCTCGCGGGTCCCGATCTTGGCTCCCTTTGCCTCGTACTCAGAGTCTGGGAACCCGGCTGCTTCTCCGGCGCCCGATTGAACGATCGCGTCTATCCCTGCCTTAGACAGAGCTTGTAAAACACCCGGTACCAAGGCCACTCTGGCCTCGCCCGGGAAGGTTTCGGTTGGCACGCCAACCGTCAACTTCCGGTCCTCCGCCACTTTCGACCTCCTTATAGAAAACAACCCGCAGATGGGGATGTCGCCGGGCCCGGCTAGGCGCGGCGAATTAATGCGAAAAAGTGCTTGCGTAGGCTACTGGATATCGGAGGGCAAAATCATCTTTGTCCTTTGATTGGAAGCTGATGGGAAGCACGGGCAAATCAGCGTCCCCGAACCGGCTCGAAAAGACCCGGCGTATTGCCGCCGCCCGGTATTGCCTTATACTTTTTGAGCAGAGTTTTTAAAGCGTTCTGAGCGCCAACAGTTTCATTCCAAAAAAGTGGGCTTCCGGCCCATTTTTGGTTTTCTGGAGCAGGTGGGTTTCAGCCGGACGGCGGGCCATGCGGGCCCGAGTGGTCGACCGGCGCTTCCAGCGGGGCTCGTTCCGGCTGGATGACAACTTAAGGAGGTGGCTATGCCCCGGCTTGAAGTGAGCCCCGAGGTCCGTGCCATCTGCCAGACGGTTGCCGATCGCCGGAACGTGGAACTGGTTGACGTCCGCTACGGTCGTTCGGGTCGGGACGTCACGCTCGAGGTGATCGTCGACCGAAACGGTGATGTCGATTTCGACCTGATCACCGAAGTTTCCAAAGATCTTTCAGACGCTCTGGACGAGGACGAGGACCTCATCGAGGGCAGCTACATGCTCGAGGTCTCCTCGGCCGGTTTGGAGAGGCCGCTGATGAAGCCGGCCGACTACGAGCGATTTGCCGGGCACGAGGTCAAGGTCGTGTGCCGGGAGCCGGTGGACGGTAGGAACCAGTTTCGGGGACCTATCGCCGCAGCAGGAGAAGACGCGTTCACCCTGGACCTGCGTGACCGTGGCCTGGTTGAGATTCCGTACGCCGTCGTTAAAAAGGCCCACCTGTGGGTCGACTGGGAAGAAGAACTCAAAAGGGCGGAAGAGATCCGAATTGATGAGGGCGACGAGGTACCGCAGCGTCGCCGTAAGAAGAAGTCGTTGGAAGGAAGAGGTCGTTAGATGAATCCAATTGATATGGATGCTCTTCGTCTGGTTGAACGCGAAAAAGGCATTGCGTTCGAAAGCGTTGTCGTAGCTCTCGAACAGGCGCTCGCCGCCGCGTACAAAAGGTCCCCTGAGGCCGCTGCCCCCGAGGCGCGGGTTGAGATCGACCGCCAGTCCGGCGAGGTCGTGGTCTACGCCCAGGAGGTCGAGGAGATCGAGGAGTCCGGCGAGTTCAAGGTCACCAAGGAGTGGGAGGCAACGCCGCCCGACTTCGGCCGTATCGCCGCTCAGACCGCCAAGCAGGTCATCCTCCAGAGGATTCGTGAGGCCGAGCGTGAGGTTACCTACGGCGAGTACTCCGGCCGTGAGGGCGACATCGTGACCGCCATCGTGCAGCAGGCGGACCCCCGCTACGTCCTTTTGGACCTGGGCAAGGGCGTTGAAGCATTGCTGCCCCAGCAGGAGCAGGTTCCCGGGGAGCGCTACGACCACGGCTCACGGGTCAAGGCGTACATCGTGGAGGTCCGCCGTTCGCCGAAGGGCCCCCAGATCGTCTGCTCCCGCACCCACCCCAACCTCATCCGCAAGCTGTTCGAACTCGAGGTCCCGGAGATCCTGGACGGCGTGGTGGAGATCAAGCAGGTTGCACGGGAGCCCGGGCACCGCTCGAAGATCGCCGTTGCCTCCAACGACAAGAACGTCGACCCGACCGGCGCCTGCGTCGGCCCCCGGGGCTCCCGGGTCCGCATGGTGGTAAACGAGCTTCGCGGGGAGAAGGTCGATATCATTACCTGGTCCGACGACATCGGCCAGTTTGTTGCCAACGCCCTGTCGCCCGCCAAGGTCAAAGAGGTCCAGATCGACCCCGAGACCCAAACGGCCGAGGTTACGGTTCCCGACTTCCAGCTTTCCCTGGCTATCGGCAAGGAGGGGCAGAACGCCCGCCTGGCCGCCCGCCTGACCGGCTGGAGGATCGACATCAAGAGCGAGACCCAGGCGGCGAACGAACAGGCTGCCAGCGCCGCGGCCGAAAAGATAAAGGCGGCAAAAGCTGATGCCGCGGCCGGGGGTTGAACGAAGCTGCTGCGGATGCCGGACGCGCCGGGAAAAAAAGCAACTGGTTCGGTTTGTTGAGGTGGCGCCGGGCCGGGTCGAACTAGACCCGGAAGGCACCGCCGGGGGCAGGGGAGCGTACGTGTGTCGCTCGATCTCCTGTATGGAGCTGGCCTTCAAACGCGGCGGTCTGGCAAGAACATTAAGAACCGCGATACCTGGAGAGCAGGCAGCGGCCCTAAGGATGAGGTTCGTGGGATATCTTGGAGTTATCGATGACTAGCATCAGAGTTCATGAAGTAGCAAAACGATTAGGCCTCTCTTCTAAAGAGACGGTTGAAAAATTCCTCGCGCTCGGAGTTCCGGTAAAGGGCCACTCCTCCTCAGTCTCTGAGGCCGATGTCACCAAGCTTGCCAAGACCCTGAACGGCGACGCGAAGGCCGCCCCCGCCGCTCCCCCGAAGGCCGCAGCCGCCAAGCCGGCGGCAAAGGCCGCTCCCCCAAAGGCGGCGCCCGCCAAGGCAGCGCCGGTCAAGCCTGCCGCGGCCGCAAAGCCTGCTGCGGCAAAGCCGGCGGCCCCGGCGGCGAAGGTTGCGGTTCCCGCCCCCAGTCCCGAGCCCGCCAAGCCCGCAGCCCCGGCCCAGCCGGCGGCCCCTGCAAAGCCGGCAGCCACCCACCAGGCTCCGCCGGCCGCCCCTCCCTCTCAAGCACCCCGCCCCGCGCAGAACCGTCCGGCGCAGGGTGCCGCACGACCCGCGCAGGGTGGCGGACGCCCCGACAACCGCGGAGGCCAGGGATCCAACCGTCCCGGCGGCAGGCAGCAGGGCCAGGGACAGAACCGCCAGGGTGGAGGGCGTACGCAGGCTCCCTCACGATCCACCCAGCCGGCCGCCCCGGCCTCTCCCGCACCGGTGGAGACTCCGGCGCCGGTGGAGACCGCCGCCGCATCGTCCAACGGCGCCATCCACGTTCAGCACGGAGTGACCGTCGAGGACCTGGCCGACAAGCTCAACCGTTCTCCCGGGGAGATCATCAAGACCCTTCTGATGCTTGGTGAGATGAAGACCATCACCCAGTCGCTTTCCGACTCCCTGGTGGAGATCGTCGCCGAGGAGTTCGGCGTCAAGGTCGAGATTCTGTCGGTGGAAGAGGAAGCCAAAGAGCAGGAGGACGAGTCCGAAGCCCCCGACGACCCGGCGAACCTGGAGCCCAGGGCGCCTATCGTCACCGTCATGGGGCACGTCGACCACGGCAAGAGCTCCATCCTTCAGCAGTTCCGCAAGAAGGAGATGCTTTCTTTGGAGGCCGGCGGCATCACACAGGCCATCGGCGCCTACCAGGTCCACACCTCCGACGGCCGGACCGTCACCTTCATCGACACCCCGGGTCACGAAGCGTTCACCCAGATGCGTGCCCGCGGCGCCCAGGTCACCGACATCGCGATCCTGGTGGTGGCGGCGGACGACGGCGTCCAGCCCCAGACCATCGAGGCGATGGACCACGCCAAGGCGGCCGGTGTGCCGATCATCGTTGCGGTCAACAAGATCGACAAGCCCGAGGCCGACCCGATCCGGGCGCGCCAGCAGCTGGCCGAGCACGGCCTGTCCCCGGAGGAGTGGGGCGGCGACACAGTGTTCGTCGACGTGTCCGCCAAGGCCGGCACGAATCTGGACGACCTGCTCGAGATGATCCACCTGGTCACCGACATGCAGGAGCTGAAGGCCAACCCGAACACCACCGCCCGCGGCGTGTCCGTGGAAGCCCACCTGGACAAGGGACGAGGCCCGCTGGCCACGCTGATCGTCCAGAAGGGCACCCTGAACGTCGGCGACCCG
Source organism: Actinomycetota bacterium (assembly GCA_035759705.1). NCBI lineage: Bacteria > Bacillati > Actinomycetota > Actinomycetota bacterium. The sequence goes on from DASTUJ010000172.1 coordinate 42,610, forward strand.
GTTGTCTGCGGCGCCGCATGGGCCAAGGTCCGGGCGCTGACCGACGAAGCCGGCAAGACCGTCAAGAAGGCAGGTCCCTCGCAGCCGGTCCTCGTGACCGGTTGGTCCAAGGTACCGCTGGCCGGCGACGAGTTCCGAGTCGTGGCCGACGAACGTGAGGCCAAACGCATCTCCCAGGAGAGAGAGGTCAAGCTGCGCCAGGCGGAGTTCGCCGAGGGCGGCAAGGCCATGAGCCTCGAGGAGCTGCTTTCCAAGGCCCGCGACGGAGACACGCCGGAGCTGAAGCTGATCGTCCGTGCCAACTCGCAGGGAGCCATCGAGGCGCTCTCCGAGTCCATCGACAAGCTCGACCAGTCGCTGGTGCGCACTGTGATCCAGCGCAAAGCCGTCGGCGCCATCAACGAGAACGACATCTGGATGGCCAAGGCCTCCGGCGCGATCGTGGTGGGCTTCGCCGTCCGCCCCGACACCGGCGCCCGCCAGCTGGCGGAGAAGGAAGGCGTGGACGTCCGGCTCTACGAGGTCATCTACCAGCTGCTCGACGACATCACCAAGGCCACGCACGGGCTGCTCGCCCCGCTGGAGGAGGAGGTCGTCATGGGCACCGCCGAGGTCCGGGACACCTTCAAAACCCCGAAGGCCACGGTCGCCGGAAGCTACGTCACCGACGGCAAGGTCGTCCGCAACTCCAAGGCCCGGCTGCTGCGTGACGGCAAGGTCATCCACACCGGGGAGATTTCGAGCCTCCGGCGCTTCAAGGACGACGTCCGTGAGGTCACCTTCGGCTACGAGTGCGGCATCACCATCGCCGGGTACAACGACATCAAGATCGGCGATGTCATCGAGACCTACGAGGTTCGTGAGGTCGCAAGAACCTGAGGCCGCCAGGCCGAAGATTCTTGCGACGAGTTAGACAGCCGGCCGAAGGCCGTCCATGCTTTAAGTCATGTACGTAGGGGTCGCAAGGTTCGATTTCCTGGTCCCCGGGTCCACCTCATTGAAGGAAAAGCGAAGGGTTGTTCAAAGCATGATCGGGACCCTGAGCTCCAAGTTCAACGTGGCGGTGGCCGAGGTGGAACACCAGGATCTGCGCCAGAGGGGGACCCTGGGGATCTCGTGCGTGTCGAACTCGTCGTTTCACGCCCAGAAGATGCTGCACGAAGTCGAGCGGTACCTCCGGGGGAGGTACGAGGTGGAGATCGTGGATGTCGACATTGAGGTGATGGTCCCGGATGCCTAGGAATTATCCGCGCTCCAACCGCGTTGAAGAGTTGGCTCGTGAGGTGCTGAGCGAGGCGGTCCGCGAGATGAAGGACCCCCGGGTGGGGTTCGTCACAATCACCGGGGTCAAGATCGAGAAGGACATGCGGGTGGCCCACGTCTACGTGAGCACCATGGGGACCGAGTCGGAGCGCAACAACACCCTGTCCGCACTGAAGCACGCCAAGGCGCACCTCCGGTCGACGATGGGCCGGGAGATCAGGCTCCGCCGGGTGCCCGAGATCGACATAGTCGAGGACACGACGGCAGAGACGTCGCAGCGCCTCGAAGAGCTGCTGCGGGGGCTTGGAGTGTCGCAGGCCCCCGACACCGGGTCGCTGGCCGACAAGTACAACCTGCCCGAGGACGAGGAGACACCGTGATCGCAGAAACCGAGTGGACCCGGGCGGTAGACGCCCTGCGCAACGCGGGCGAGGTGGCGATCTCGTGCCACGTCTCCCCCGACGGCGACGCGTTCGGGTCGATGCTCGGGCTCGGCCTTCACCTCGAGAGCCTGGGCAAGAAGGTCTGGATGAGCTGGGGGAGCCCGGAGGCTCTGATCCCCGACAACTACAGTTTCCTGCCCGGGGTCGACAAGATCGTTCCCCAGGACCGGTTCCCGGACAAGGTCGAGGTCTTCGTCGCGATCGACTGCGGTGACCAGCGGCGGCTCGACCTGCTGACGTCCAAGTTCCTGGCGGCGGGGACCAGGCTGAACATCGACCACCACGTCTCCAACACCAACTACGGAGACATCAACCTCGTCGACCACCACCGGGCGTCCTCGGCCGAGCTTGCCCTCGAGCTGATCCAGCGGATGGGCGGCGAGGTCACGCCGGAGATTGCTACCAACCTCTACACCGGAGTGGTCACCGACACCGGGCGGTTCCAGTACTCCAACACCTCGCCGGCGACCCTGCAGGCGGCGGTTGAGCTGCGGGAGGCGGGTGCCGACCACCTGACCGTCGCGGAGCAGATCTTCGAGTCGGCCCCGTTCGACCAGCTGCGCATCCTGGGCAAGGTGCTCGCCCGGGCGAAGCTGGAGGACGGCGTGGTCTACAGCTGGCTGCTGACGGAGGACCTCGAAGGGCTCGGCCTGGAGATCGCCGAGGACTTCATCGACTTCCTCAAGGTGGTCAAAGAAGCCGATGTCGCGATGATCCTCAAGGAGCGGCCCGAGGGCGGCTGGCGGGCGTCGCTTAGGTCCCGAACCGAGATCGACGTGTCGGCCGTTGCCCAGTCGTTCGGCGGAGGCGGCCACACCAAGGCGGCCGGCTTCAGCATCCGGGGCGAATTGGACGACGTGCTGTCCCGGATCAGGCAACGGCTCGCCGAAGCGAAGGCCCCGGCGGCACAATGAGCGACGAGGCAGCGGTCTCCGGGCTGCTGGTTGTGGACAAGCCCGCCGGCATCACGTCGCACGACGTGGTCAACCGGCTGCGGCGGGTCTACGGCACCAAGAAGGTCGGCCACGCCGGCACGCTGGACCCGATGGCGACCGGCGTCCTGATCATGGGCATCGGCAAAGCCACCCGGCTGTTGAACTTCCTGCAGGGAACCGCCAAGGAGTACCGCGCTACTGCGCGCTTCGGGGTGACCACCTCCACCGAGGACGCCGAGGGCGAGGTCCTGGCCGAGACCGCGTGCGACCTGGACATCGAGCGTGTCCGGGAGGCAGCGGCGAAGTTCGTCGGCGAGATCAGCCAGGTGCCCCCGATGGTGTCGGCGATCAAGGTCAACGGCGAGGCGCTCTACAAGGCCGCCCGCCGGGGCGAGGAGGTCGAACGGGAGCCCCGGACGGTGCGCATCTACGCGCTGGAAGTCGAAAGCTTCGACCCGGAAAGCCAGTCCGCAACCCTGTACGTCAAGTGTTCGAGCGGCACCTACATCCGGACCCTGGGCGCCGACCTGGGCGCTGCGCTCGGTTGTGGTGCTCACCTGACGGCGCTCAGGCGGCTGTCGGTTGGGTCGTTCAAGGAGTCCGAATCGGTGCGGTTGGGGGACCTGCAGGAGATGGAGAGGGCGGACGCCGAGGCCCGCATCCTGCCCATGCACGAGGCCATGCGTGACTTCCCCCGCCGGGTGGTCGACGAGGCCGAGCTGGACGACGTCAGCCACGGTCGAGAGCTGGTCGCCCAGCAGGCCCCAATGAGGCTCGGAGAGCTGCCCATGATGTCGATGAAGCGCACCGGCGACCGGCCCGCCCACGAAGCCGGAATGACCGCCGGTATCCCGGTCGGGATCATCGGACCGGACGGCGAGCTGGTAGCGGTGTACCGGCGGTCGGCCAAGGGCCTGAAGCCGGCGGCGGTGCTGATATGAAGGTCGTCCGGGGCGGGGAGCCGGCCGACACGCCTACCGCAGTCACCATCGGCAACTTCTACTGCGTCCACCGGGGCCACCAGTCGCTGATCCGCAAGGTCAAAAAGCACGCACAGGAGCTCGACGCCCTCGCCACGGTGATCACGTTCGAGCCGCACCCGCAGAAGGTTCTTCGCGGCATCGGACCTCCCGGCCTGGTGACCGCCGAGGGCAAGCTGGCGCTGCTGGAGCAGGCCGGGGTCGACCAGGTGGTGATCCTGGACTTCACTCCGGAACTATCCCGGGTAGAGCCGGAGGAGTTCATCGAGAGGATCCTGGTGAAGGAGCTGGGCGTGAAGGCGATAGTGGTCGGCTCGGACTTCCGCTTTGGCCGCTACGCCCGGGGCGACGTGACGATGCTCAAGTCGTTCGGCAAGCGCCTGGGATTTCTCTTCGAGCCCGCCCGCATGGCGGAGGCCGAGGGCCAGACGATCTCCAGCACTGCAATCCGCCACGCCCTGGCCGAGGGCGACGTCCGCTGGGCCGCCAAGGCGATGGGCCGTCCCTACCGGCTGCCGGGCAAGGTCGTCCACGGCGCCGGCCGGGGAAAGGGCCTGGGCTACCCGACCGCCAACCTGAACCCGCCGCCCGAGATTTGTGTGCCGGGAGCAGGGATCTACGCCGGCTACACGGTCGACCAGGGCCGGAAGCGCCCGAGCGCAATCAGCGTCGGCACCAACCCGACGTTCGGGCAGAACCCGCTGAGCGTGGAGTCGTTCGTGATCGACTTTGAGGGCGACCTGTACGGCCACGACGTCGAATTCGAGTTCATCGCCCGGCTCAGGGACCACATCGCGTTCCCGAGCGTGGAAGCGCTGAACGAGGCGATAGCCAACGACGTAGAGGAAGCGCGCAGGATCCTGGGCGTCTAGGGTCGGCCGGACGCCCCCGATGGGGTGCCGCACATTCCGCAGTAAAGCGCCTTGTACGCGATGGGTGCGTTGCACGAATTGCAGTAGTGGACCGCCCGGCTTCGGAAACCGAAAAGGTGAAGTGGAAGACCGAGTGCCGCCAGGCCGGCCGGGAAGAGAATGAAGTAGTACAGCGAGGGTTCGAGGATCGAATCGCCCGGTTCCATTCCCTCCGGCCACATTCCGGTGACGATTGCAACCGTCATGAGGTACAGGCCGGCCAGATCCTTCTTCCACGTTTGGCGCCAGCTTGCAGCCGAGAATGGGTATGGCGGCGTTGTCACGAGCTGCCCGAATAGACATACGGACAGAGCCAGTACCAGGCCTGCTGAAATCGAAAGACCAATGCTTAAGCCGCCAAGAATTCTGAACGCGGTCATGGCCAACCCAAACCCGGCGGGTATCAGGAGCCAGTAGCGCCCGATACGAACGACCCGGCCGCATGACGGGCAACGATTCACCCCCACCGGGCAAGCGGTGCCGCAGTGCATGCAGTACATCGTTCGACCGGTGATAGGAGGACTCCCTGTTGGCGACCCAACGACCAGCCCGTTAGCCTTTCGAGGGTCCGAAAACCGATCGAAGGGTTCCAGTGTGCGCTACCGGATCGTCGATGTGTTCACCGACAAGCCGTTTTCCGGCAACGGGCTTTGTGTGGTCCTGGACGAATGTCCCGAACACCTGATGCAGGCCGTTGCTCGTGAGGCCAACCTCAGCGAGACCACCTTTCCCACGGTCACCGGCGAGGACTCCTACCGAATGCGGGTGTTCACCCCGGCGGGCGAGCTGTCGTTTGCCGGCCACCCGTCGATCGGGACTGCCTGGGTCCTGGGCCCCCGCACCTGGACCCAGACCACGTCCGGCGCCACGGTAACCGTCGAGGCCGACGCCGAGGGGGCCGAGATGACCCAGCCGGACCCCACCATCACCCGGGTTGACCCGGCCGGCATGGCGGAAGCCCTTGGGCTCATCGGTCTGGAGGGCGCCTGGCTCTCGGAGGCGGGAGGCACCAACCACGTGCTGGTTCCGACCACCGGCCCTCTGGAGGACATCCAGCCCGACCTGGTGTCGGTCGAGGCCCTGGCCGCCCGGGCCGGCGGCATCAGCCTCTGTGCCTTCCGCCGGCTTGACGACAGGAACCTTCACGCTCGGGTCTTCGTTCCCTCAGCGGGCATAACCGAGGACCCCGGCACCGGGTCCGCCGCCGGACCCATCGGTCTTCTGGCCCGGCGTCTTTGGGGCGTGGACCAGAATCTGACCATCCGGCAGGGCGACGAGATCGGGCGGGCGTGCCGGATCCAGGTACGGGCACTCGACGGCGACATCAGGGTAGGCGGAAGGGTGGTTGCCTCGGCCGAGGGGCGCTGGCTGGTCTGAGGGTCCTACAGACGTAGTGCCACATGGCACTATCGGCGGCAGTCGGAGCTGCCGATACTTACCAGATGACCAGAAACCTGAAGATCACTCTTGCCGCGATCGCCGCTGGCACTGCACTTGTTCTGTTGTCGTTCGTGGCAGTCTCCTTCGGCTCGCAGGTACAACCGCCCGAAGAGGTCTCCGTCTCAAGCAGGATCGCCGAAACCGTCGCCCGGACGACTGAAATCGCTTTGGCGGAAGCCGAGGCTTCGCAGCCC
>DASTUJ010000173.1 GCA_035759705.1 Actinomycetota bacterium
CGCCGTGGCCGACAAGGTGGCGAACGCCGCCCGCCTGGCCGGGCTGTGCGAGGTCATCCCGGCCGGCGCCCTGACCAAGGGCCTGGAGGGCAAATACATCACGCCGGTCGGGGAGATGGTCACCTGCGCCGCCGGGGTCCGCATGTTCACCGACGACGGCAAGGGCGTCCAGGACTCCCGCATCCTCCGGCGTGCGATGGAGTACATCAAGGGCTTCGACGCCATCTGCGCCGAGCACTGCGACGACGCAGCCCTCTCCGAGGGCGGCCAGATGCACGAGGGGTATTACTCCGACCTGCTGGGCCTGAAGGGCATGCCGGCCGCCGCCGAGGACATCGCACTGGCCCGCGACCTGGTGCTCGCCCGGCTGACCGGCGTCCGATACCACGCCCTGCACGTGTCGACCAAGGGCTCGGTGGAGCTCATCCGCCAGGCCAAGGCCCAGGGCGTCCGGGTGACCGCCGAGGTCACGCCCCACCACCTGATCCTCACCGACGCCGAGCTGCAGTCGTTCGACCCGGTCAACAAGGTGAACCCGCCACTCCGGTCCAGCTCGGACATGGAGGCCTGCCGGGTGGGCCTCGCCGACGGTACTCTGGATGCAATCGCCACCGACCACGCTCCGCACTCTCGAGAAGAAAAGGAGTCGGAGTTCGAACTCGCCCCTCCCGGGATGATCGGCCTGGAGACCGCGCTGGCGCTGATGATCGCCGAGATCGTCGATGGCGGAATCCTGACGCTTCCGGAGCTGGTGCGCCGGCTGACGTCGGTTCCTGCCGGGATTTTGAGGCTCGCCGGGCAGGGGGCTCTGGCAGAGGACTCGGCCGCCAACATCACGGTGTTCGACCCGGAGGCCGAGTGGGTGATCGACCCGGCCAAGTTCGTATCGAAGAGCCGCAACACGCCCTTCACGGGCCGCAAGGTGAAAGGAAAGATCCTGCACACGGTCTTCGGAGGCAAGCTGGTGGTCCGCAACGGCGAGATCTCGCCGGAGTACGAGGCCGCCCTCTCGGTAGGCACCTCCTTCGGGAGCGCGCAGTGAGCCCGCACACCAAAACGATCCGCCCGGCATTGCTGGTGCTGGAGGACGGCGAAGCCTTCCACGGGGAGGCCCTCGGCGCGGACACCGATGCCCTGGGCGAAGTGGTCTTCAACACCGGCATGACCGGCTATCAGGAGGTCCTCACCGACCCGTCCTATGAAGGCCAGATCGTGGTCATGACCTACCCCCACATCGGCAACTACGGCGTGAACGACGAGGACCCTGAGAGCCGGTCGCCCTGGGTGCGGGGGTTCGTCATCCGCAATCTGCCGGCCGTCTTCTCGAACTACCGGGCAACCGGGGGCCTGGAGGATTACCTCAAGGAGAACGGCATTGCCGGCATCACCGAGGTCGACACCCGCCGGCTCACCCGCCACCTCCGGGACAAAGGGGCGATGCGGGGAGTGATCTCGACCACCAACCCGGACGCCCAGGCGCTGGCCGAGCAGGCCCGGCGGTCCCCGATGATCTCCGACGAGGACCTCATCGGGTCGGTCACGAGCGACGAGCCCTACGTCTGGGCGGCCGAGGGCGAGACGAAGTTCAAGGTTGCGTCGTTCGACTTCGGCATCAAACACAACATCCTGCGGTCGCTCGCCGGGTTGGGCTGTGAGGTCACGATCCACCCGGCCAGGACCACCGCTGCGCAGATCCTGGGCACGAAACCCGACGGGGTGTTCGTCTCCAACGGCCCGGGGGACCCGGAGACCGTGCAGTACGGCGTGGAAGCGGTCGAAGGCCTGCTGGGCAAGGTCCCGGTCTTCGGAATCTGCCTCGGCCACCAGCTGCTCGCCCGGGCCGCCGGTTTCGACACCTACAAGCTCCCGTTCGGCCACCACGGGGTCAACCACCCGGTGGCCCGGCTGGACGACGGACAGATAGAGATCACCACCCAGAACCACAACTTCGCGGTGGTGGAGTCGGCGTTCGGCTACGATCCGTCAAAGGGGCGTGCCCCGGCAGGGCTCATCGGTCAGACGCCGCACGGGCGGGCCGAGCTCACGCACCTCAACCTCAACGACAACACGGTGGAGGGCTTCCGGCTGCTCGACGAGCCGGCCTTCTCCGTTCAGTACCACCCGGAAGCGGGCCCCGGCCCGCACGACTCCCGGTACCTGTTCGAGCAGTTTCTACACACGATGGAAGGGAGGTGACACATGGGTAGAGGCGACCGTCCCAAGGTCAGGTGGAAGGCAAAGCGTCAGGAAAAGAAGAAGCTCAGGGACAAGGCCAAGTCCGTAGCAAAGGGACTGGCAAGAAAGAAGGCTTAGGTAGTGCCGAAGCGTACCGATATCAAGTCGATTCTCATCGTGGGATCCGGTCCGATAGTCATCGGGCAGGCCTGCGAGTTCGACTATTCCGGTACCCAGGCGTGCAAGGTCCTGCGGGAGGAGGGGATCAAGGTGATCCTGCTCAACTCCAACCCCGCCACGATCATGACCGACCCGGAGCTGACCGATCGGACCTACATTGAGCCGATCACAGTCGAGGTGCTCGAGAAGATCATCGCCAAGGAACGGCCGGATGCCGTCCTCCCGACCCTGGGGGGGCAGACGGCGCTGAACGTGTGTGTCGGCGCATTCGAGGCCGGCATCTTCGCCCAGTACGGCGTGGAGATGATCGGCGCCAGCGTCGACTCCATCCGTATGGCGGAGGACCGCATGCTGTTCCGGGAGGCCATGCTGTCGATCGGTATGGACCTCCCGCGCTCCGTCCACGCCTACTCGATGGAAGAGGCCATAGCGGCGACCGAGGAGATCGGTCTCCCGGTGGTCGTGCGCGCCTCCTTCACGCTGGGCGGC
>DASTUJ010000174.1 GCA_035759705.1 Actinomycetota bacterium
TGCAACGCACAACCATTACACTGAGGGCCCATTCCGGACCAGGCGAGGGCAACCGATGTCGTCCAACTTCGATATGACCGTGGCTACCGAGGGTGACGTCACAGTCATCGGTCTGTCGGGCGACCTCGACTTCCACACTGCACGCCGTCTCCGCGAGAAGCTTCTGGAGCTCCACACCTCAGGTGTCACCAACGTGGTCCTGGACATGGCCTCCCTGGACTTCATCGACTCCAGCGGGCTCTCGGTGCTTGTCGCAGGACTCAAGCGCCTGAGGAACTCCGAGGGCAACCTCACCCTCAGGGCGGTGCCGGAACAGACTCGCCGTGTCTTGGAGGTAAGCGGCCTCTCCCGGGTTCTCTCCATCGCCTAGGCCCACCGCCGCTCGGGTGGCCGAGTTTCCGGGCGTCTAGCCCGTCTGCTGCTCCCCTTCGCCGGCGGCCGCCTTGTAGGACGGCCACGGAATCGGCAATGCCCCCTCGGCCTGATGCACGAGCTCGTCGATCGCCCAGTTTCGATAGACCACAACGTCCGGCGGCGTGCAGAGCGTAAGCAGGTGCTCTCCGGCCGAACAGTACTCATCGGCCTCCTCGAGCATCCTCCCGAAATCCCTGGCAGCCGGACCGACGGCCCGTGGGACCTCCAAAGTCAAGTCGACGCTGGCGTCGCCGCGGGCGATTGCAGCCTCCATCTCGGCCCGCCCGGCTGCGCCGAACGCCTGGAAGCGCCGGTCCAGCTCCGCGGCAAGGGCCACCAAACGGCCGGGAACGCTGCTGGAGTCGGCGCGGCCTTCCTCAACGAGCATGCGGAACTCCCGGCGAAGGCCGTCCTGGTGCTCGGAGGAGCGCACCTGGATATCCAGCGGCACGCCGATCAAACGAATGGTTACGAGCTCGGGTGGACTCTCGTCCGTCAAAGCCATGCTCCGGAGACGGCGGGGGCCAGACGGCTGCGCGGGCGGAACTGCTCGGTATCCGGAGAGGTGGTGACCCTGAAGTCGGCGGTTCTGATTTCGGTGGCGGGCTTGGTTCGCACGGGATGCTCGCGGGCTTCCACATCATCCCCGGCACCACCGGTAGCCAGCTCGAACCAGACCACCTTGCCGCCGTCGACCGCAAAGGTGCCCCACGCGGCGGCCAGGGCATCGACGATCACCATGCCCCTTCCGGTGGTGGCCGTCTCCGAGTAGCTTCGAACCACCGGCATGGCGGGGCTGGAGTCGCGCACCTCGGCCCGGACCTTGAGATCGTCGTAGGTCAGGGTCAGAACGGCCCCCTCACCCCCGTGAAGGATGGCGTTGGTGACGAGCTCGCTGATCATTAGGATCGCGTTGTCGGCTACCGCCAGCAGGCCCCAGGTCTTTAGGCGGTCGCGGGTAAAACGGCGTGCTTCGCCGATTCCGGTAGACACCGGAGGAATATGAAATTGTGCTTCAAAGTCAGGCACTTTGTCGATCCCGATCTGCGATGGGGATTATCCCGCCGCCCTCTTCTCAAGCGGTATCTTGTCTCAAAACGAAGGCGGACGGCAATGAATGCCGCGGATGCGTCCGCCCTGTGTTACCCAATGCTGTGAAACCTAGTCGGCGTCTGCCGCCAGCTCCAGCTTCTTTGCTGCCGTGGGGTCGATGCGAACCCCGGGGCTCATGGTCGACGAGACCGCCATGCTCTTGATGTACTTACCCTTGGCTGCGGACGGCTTGGCGCGAATGATCTCGTCCACGACGGTGAGGTAGTTGGCGGCCAGGTCCTCCACCGGGAACGACGCCTTGCCGATGATCGTGTGGACGTTGGCCTGGCGGTCGGTCTTGTACTCGATCTTGCCGGCTTTGAACTCACGGACCGTCTTGCCCACGTCGGTGGTGACGGTTCCCGACTTCGGGTTGGGCATCAGGCCGCGGGGGCCGAGGATCTTTCCGAGCTTTCCGACGACCGGCATCATGTCGGGGGTGGCGATGGCGATGTCGAAGTCGGTCCAGCCCTTCTCGATGCGCTCGGCAAGGTCCTTGTCTCCGACGACGTCCGCTCCTGCCTCCTCCGCCTCACGTGCACGCTCGGCCTGGGCGAAGACGGCGACACGAAGCGTCTTGCCGGTGCCCTTGGGGAGGCTGACGGTTCCTCGAACCTGCTGGTCGGCCTTCCGGACGTCCAGGCCGAGCAGAACGCTCAGCTCGACGGTTTCGTCGAATTTGGCGGCCGCCATGTCTTTGACCAGCTTCAGCGCCTCGGCCGGCTCGTAGAGTTTGCTGCGGTCGTATTTGGCGAATGCTGCGTCGTAACGCTTGCCCTTGTTGCTCATATCAAATGCCTTCCTGGTCGAAGGGGGCCCTGTGCCCGTCTCCTCCTGCCCTGCAGCCGGCTCCGGGGCCGGTTGCTGTCGATCACATCGAGCGGGCAGTGCCCTCGATGTTGCTGCGGTTCGTTCCTAGGCTACGTTGATCCCCATCGAACGGGCGGTGCCCTCGATGATCTTCGCCGCCGCCTCGATGTCCGTGGCGTTGAGGTCCTGCATCTTCGTCTCGGCGATCTTGCGGATCTGGTCACCGGTGACGGTGCCGACCTTGGTCCGGTTCGGCTCGGCCGACCCCTTGTCGATGCCGGCAGCCTGGCGGAGCAGGTTTGCGGCCGGGGGCGACTTCAGCACGAAGTCGAAGGTGCGGTCGTCGTAGATGGTGACGACAACCGGGATGACCATCCCCTGCTGGGAGGCGGTCTTCTCGTTGTACTGACGCACGAAGTCCATGATCGCCACGCCGTGAGGGCCGAGCGCAGTACCTACCGGAGGCGCAGGAGTTGCCTGCCCGGCGGGAATCTGCAGCTTCGCGATTGCCAGGACCTTCTTCTTTTTAGCCATTGGTTTTCCGTTCCTTAGATTTTCTAGAGCTTGGCGACCTGCTCGAAGGACAGCTCCACCGGGGTCTCCCGGCCGAACACGTTGACGAGCACCTTGAGCTTCGATTGGTCCACGTTGATCTCGGAGATGGTTCCGGTGAAGTTGGAGAAGGGCTCGGTGACCACCCGGACGCTTTCGCCCTCTTCGAACTCCAGACGGGGCTTGAGCTTTTCGACCGGCTTGACCCGAAGGATCTTCTCGACCTCTTTGGGAGCCAGAGGGATGGGCTTGGCGCCCGACCCGACGAAGCCAGTGACGCCCGGGGTGTTGCGGACCACGTACCAGGAGTCGTCCTCGAGGTACATACGGACCAGCAGGTAGCCGGGGAAGACCTTCTTCTGGACGACCTGCTTCTTGCCACCCTTGAACTCCATGACGTCCTCCATGGGGATGACGACCTCGAAGATCTTCTCCTCCATGTTCATGGAGTTGATGCGGGTGAGGATGCTGCCCTTGACCTTGTTCTCGTAGCCGGCGTAGGTGTGGACGACGAACCAGTCGCCCGCCCGCTCGCTGAACGGGACCTCGAAGTCGTGGTCCCGGGCTTCGGCCGCCTCCGCGGCTTCAGCGGCCTCGTCGGTCTCCTCCACGGAGTCGTCGACCTCGGCCTCCGAGGTTCCTGCGCTACCGTTCAAGACAGACGTCTGACTGTCCTCATCGCTTGCCGGCTCATCGGTCACAGCAAGACCTTGATCTTCAGCCAAATTACCTGCCTCCTCGGTCGATCAAGAACAGGACTCCCTTTAGAGCCACATAATCGATTCCTGCGATTACCACCATAAAAAAGATGACCGTGACGAGCACCACCACGCTGTAGGTGATGACCTCGTTCCGGGTGGGCCACGCAACCCGGCCAAGCTCACCCTTTACCTCCTTGAGGAAGGTCAGCGGCTTGGTGCGTTTGCGGCTCGGGGCCGTGGGAGCGCGCTTCAAACGGTCGGCGGCGCCCTCACGCTTCTTCATCGCCCGCTTCATCTCACGGTTGACACCGGTCCCGGTGCCGTCGGTGCCGGGCTCCTCGGTCTTGGTTCCTTTGCCGGCGGAAGCTTTGGGTGCTGCCTTGTCCGCCCTGGCGGTAGCGGTCGCGCCCCTGGCGGGCCTAGCTGCCGGTTTGGCGCCGGGTTTGGCTCCAGGCTTGGGTGCGGTTTTCGCTGCGGGCTTGGCGGCAGCTTTTGCGCCGGCTTTGTCCCCCGGTTTGGCGGCTGCTCGACCTGCCGGCCGGGACGTGGACTTGCCAGCGGTACCTGCTGCTCGACCGGCGGGCTTGGCCGCGGTTTTGGCGCGACCGGACGCCGGCTTGGCGCCGCCGGCCGGCTTTACGGCCTCTTTGCCCTGCTTCTCACCATCTGTTGCCATGCTTGTGAACTCCGACGTATAGGGATTAGGTAAATCCGGCAGGCCCGGAGGGACTTGAACCCCCAACCCCCGGTTTTGGAGACCGGTGCTCTACCAATTGAGCCACGGGCCTAAACGATAAGCACTCGGCAGTGCCCGTCTGCAACCGAATAAGTATAGGCGATGGACCACTCGGCGCAGCAAAGCCCGGCAAAGCGGACCCATCCTAACCGGTCGATGGCAGTCTATTGCCTGCCCTCGGCACAAAACAAAGAGGGCGCCTGAGGCGCCCTCTTTGTTGGTGCTTGCTTCGTTAGACGGTGGTGGTCTTGTTGACCTTGCCTACGAGTCCGGCCAGCACACCCGTTACCAGTACTGCGGTGCCGAGGGTGGCGACGTAACCGTAGATGTCCTCCGGAAGCTGGCCCGCCAGGAAGTAGGCGGCGAGACCTCCGGTTGCTCCCAGCACGACATCCCACAAGATGCTGGAGTCCTTGAGAAAGACTCCCTTGATGAAGATGCCGGCGGCGATACCGAGGACCACTGCGGCGAGAACTTCCATTCGAAACCTCCTGCTTTTTCGGGCTCCTCCCCCGGCCGGCGGCCGGAGCGTTTCCCGAGTTTTCTGTGCCTGATCTGACGCAGATCTCGCAGGTTGGTTACAAAGGGCGCTCTCAGGCCGCTACCTTCACCCCGTGGCGGCGACGTCCGAACAGGACCGCTCCGGCCAGGACCGCAAGGCCCAACGCCGAGCCGGCGGCTACCCGGTGCTCGCCGATCTGCCTGGTGGTGACCGTGGTGGCACGGCCGAGCTGCTTGCGGGTCTCCTCGATGACTGCACGCCTGCGGGCCGCCTCGGCCACCCTCTCGGTGACGGTGCCCAGCAGCCATGCCGGCGGCTGGATATCCATGGCGGCCAGCGATCCCAGCTGGGCCTCCAGCTTGCGGTACTCGGCCAGCTCGGCGCGGCAGCTCTCGCAGGACTCCAGGTGGCCCAGAACCCCGGGCGGAAACGTCTTTTCGTCAAATGCCGGGAAATGCTCCCGTGCGTGTGAACACTCCATTACCTCTACCTTTTCACTCATCCCGCCGCCAATTCGTCGTGCAGCAGCACCCTGAGCTTCTGGCGGGCCCGGAATAGTCTTACCCGGGCCGTGCCCTCCTGGATACCCAGCTGCTCGGCGATCTCGTCGAACCCCAGGCCGTAGACGTCTTTCATGACGACGATGGTCCGGTAGTCCTCCGGCAACGATGCGATGGCCGCATCAAGCCTCGCCCGAAGCGAGTGCTGCTCGGCGGTGACCGCGGGGTCCGAAGACTCGATTGCGGGCAGGAGGCTCCAATCCTCCGGCTCCATGCGAACTTCGACGTTCCTGCGGGACCTTTTGCGCAGCAGCGTGATTGCGACGTTGGAGGTGACCCGGTAGAGCCAGGTGGAAAACTTGGCCTCTCCCCGAAACTGCTTGATGACCCGCAGGAGCTTGATGAAAACGTCCTGGGTGACCTCGGCAGCATCTTCCGGGTTGCCCACTATTCGGAGTGACAATGAGTACACCGAAGCGTGGGTCAATCGAATCAACTCCTCAAACGCGGCTTGGTCGCCCTCTTGGCATGCTTTGATGACACTGTCGGGGACGTCCAAAATGGTTGCCTAACCCCCAGACGCGGAAAGCGCCCCGAAAGTTACAGGGCGCTCCGCGTGAGGTTGATGCGTATTCAATTGGCTCGAATGGGGCGCCGTACGCCCGCATCGGGAGATCAGAACTACCTGGTCTCCCGGTGAGCGGTGTGAAGCCTGCACCATCTGCAGTACTTCTTCAGCTCCATCCGACCCTGCTGCTTCTGGCGGTTCTTGGTGGTGATGTAGTTGCGGCGCTTGCACTCCTGGCACGCCAGAGTCACATGGGGCCGCTTGTCGCTCTTGGCTGCCATTGTCTCTAGCTCCTACTACTTGATGATCTTGATGACTCGGCCTGCGCCGACCGTCCGTCCACCCTCACGGATGGCGAACTGAAGGCCCTCGTCCATGGCGATGGGCTGGATGAGCTCCACGTGCATGATCGTGTTGTCACCAGGCATGACCATCTCGATGCCCTCGGGCAGGGTCACCGCACCGGTTACGTCCGTAGTACGGAAGTAGAACTGCGGGCGGTAGTTGTTGAAGAACGGCGTGTGACGGCCGCCTTCGTCCTTGCCGAGCACGTAGACCTGAGCATCGAACTGCGTGTGCGGGGTGATCGAGCCCGGCTTCGCCAGGACCTGTCCGCGCTCCACGTTGTTCTTGTCGATGCCTCGGAGCAGAGCGCCGATGTTGTCGCCGGCCTGACCGGAGTCGAGCAGCTTGCGGAACATCTCGACGCCGGTGCAAACGGTCTGCTGCACCTTCTCCCGGATGCCGACGATTTCGATGGTGTCGCCGACCTTGACCACACCACGCTCGACACGACCGGTTACGACGGTTCCACGACCGGTGATCGAGAAGACGTCCTCGATCGGCATGAGGAACGGCCTGTCGATGTCACGGGTGGGCTGGGGAATGAAGTTGTCACAGGCGTCCATGAGCTCCATGACCCCGGCCTGGGCCTCTGCGTCGCCCTCGAGCGCCTTCAGCGCCGAGACGCGGATGACGGGGAGGTCGTCGCCCGGGAAGTCGTAGGAGCTGAGGAGCTCACGAACCTCGAGCTCAACCAGGTCCAGGATCTCCGGGTCGTCCACCATGTCGCACTTGTTCATGGCCACGACGATGTAAGGCACACCGACCTGACGTGCCAGAAGCACGTGCTCACGGGTCTGAGGCATCGGGCCGTCGGCTGCGGACACGACCAGGATTGCGCCGTCCATCTGGGCTGCGCCTGTGATCATGTTCTTGATGTAGTCGGCGTGACCCGGGCAGTCGACGTGAGCGTAGTGACGGTTGGGCGTCTCGTACTCAACGTGCGCAATGGTGATTGTGATGCCACGAGCCTTCTCCTCGGGTGCCTTGTCGATCTGATCGAAGGCAGTGAAGAAGTTGCCCAGGCCCTTGTCCGTCAGGGTCTTGGTAATAGCGGCCGTGAGCGTCGTCTTGCCGTGGTCGATGTGTCCAATGGTTCCAATGTTGAGATGCGGCTTGTTCCGCTCGAACTTCGCCTTTGCCATGCCTACTTCCCTTCCGGCTACCTGTTAGCCTCGTTTATTCTCTTCTCTAAACAAATTCGGTCTTACCAAGAGACTACCTAATCTTTGGCGTCCCGCGATGTGCCGTAGCTTGAGCCACGTCAGTAGCGGCGGGCGGAATCGAACCGCCGACACAGCGATTATGAGCCGCTTGCTCTGCCTCTGAGCTACGCCGCTAAAGCTTGTACACCTATCTAACGCCCCTGTATTCCGAGCCCTCTCGCGGAATCGAACCGCGGACCTACGCCTTACCATGGCGTCGCTCTACCGACTGAGCTAAGAGGGCACAACTGCTGAGGACCTGCCCCGCCTCCCGAACCCGGGATTTGAGGCGCCTCCGGCGCATCAGTCTAACGAACAGCCCAAGAGCTGTCGGCGCGGCTTCAAGGACAGACCCAACCAGTGTAGGGCACTCGGCAAGTCGCGTAACCTCCTGCGCTTTAAATTTGTTCCTAATGCCCGGGGCACGAAGGTAGGCTTTGCCGAATGATACGGACCAGGGTCTATCAAAAGGGCCAGCTGCTGGCCGAGAACTGCGACCCTGCGCTCATCTCCGACTACCTGGCACTCGACGACCACGTCGTCTGGCTTGACCTCGTTCAGCCCACCTCCGAGGAGCTCGGCCTGTTCAAGGAGGAGTTCGGCCTGCACCCGCTGGCCATAGAGGACGCAACCCACGCCCACCAGCGCCCCAAGATCGATCGCTACCGCCGCCACCTGTTCGCTGCCGTCTACGCTGCGTGGCTGGTGGACAAGGACGCGCGCCCCGGTGACCGGCGGGACGTGGAGCTGGAGACCACCGAGGTGGACTTTTTCGTCGGCCGGCAGTACGTGATCACCGTCCGGAA